>JBOGUE010000468.1:0-6917 GCA_050695955.1 Thermomicrobiales bacterium
ATAGAAGAGGTAATAGAGTCCTTCGGCCGCCTCTCGGTCAGATCGCGGGATGGAGACATACTCGATCGGGAAGTCGGGCCAGGTCACCAGGTCGTGGGCAATGGCGGCGTCGCGTGCCTCATGCCAGATCCGGCTATACGTGTCGTAGTACGCCTCGTGACTCGGGTGGTCGTTCGCGAGATCGGCAAGCAGGCCCTGCCAGGATCGATCCGGGTCGATGGCACGTGCCTGATCGATCATACGTGCCCGCGCGTCGGCGAGCGCCTGCCGAGCGTAGGCCTCGACCCAGACCGCGTCCCGCCCCGGTGGCAGGCAATGGCCCAACGCAAGGTAGCGGTCGAAGGCGTCACGCCCGCAGGCGACCTCCTCAGAGAGGTGCTGAGCCAGCTCATTTTCTAACCAGATGAGGTGCGTCGCGAAGGCATCGTGAGCGGTTGACGCGGTGGCCAAAAAAGTGGGATCGGTGATGCCGCGCTCGTGGGCCAAGATGCGAAGCCCGTCGCCGGTATAGGCGAGGGCGGCGCGCGTTTCCCGAATCGCGCGCGTGGTCCAGGCGCCCGGCGCCTCACGCACGTTTGCGCGGCCCTGGGCCAGGAACTCAGGGATGAGTCGCATCCGCGCGATGGCGGCGGCGACCCGCTCGGCCAGCGGCTCACTGTCGCGCTGGAAGAGGCTGATGATGCTAAAGACGGCCTCGCCGGTGTAGGACGACGGGTTGCCGCGGTGGAAGTGGGGGAGGTGGTCCTCCATGAGGTGGAGGTCGAGGGCGTTGCCGGCGAGGAGCAGGTCGTGCCGCTGGGCTTCTGATAACTCTTCCCGCGCGATGCTACCCAGGCTCTTACGGAGTTGGCGCATCTCGCGGGTGGTCGTCGCCAGCCCGGCCGCCGAGCAGTCGGGCAGCTCGTGATCGTGACGATGGATCCCGATGAAGGTCGCATTGACCGGACGCCGGGCGTAGGAGTGGGCGAAGAAGTCGTCCAGCCAGGCGTCAGCGGCGCGGCGAGTTGCGTCGGCGTTCATCGTGGCAGGGGGAGGTTGGTCCAGCGGCGCTCCCGGAACGAGACCTCGACGGCGTTGATGATTTCCTGGACCGCCGCGCCGTCGTCGAAGTTCCCCTCATTCTTCGGCGTGCCGGTCGTCAACTCGTCGAGGAAGTCGCGGATCAGGTTGGCGTAGAAGAGGGTGTACCACGTCTCCCGCGGGTGTCCGCCGTCCGGATAGAACGTGGCCGGGACGTCGAGCTCTTTGAATTCGACGTCGTCCGGGGTCGCCGCTTTGATCGTCTCGGCGATGCCGAACTCCTCGACCAACCGGGTGATGATGGCGCCCTTCGAACCATAGAGACGGACTTCGATGCCGGGGTAGTTGCCGACGGTGACGAAGCTCGTCTGGACCGAGCCGATGGCGCCGTTGGCGAACTCGCCGAGGAAGATGTCGCCGTCGTCGATGTTGATCCGCATCATGGCGCCGGTGGCCCGCACCATCCGCTCCGGGATGAAGTTTTTCATCGTGCCCACGACCGAGGTGAGCTCGGAGCCGACCAGGTAGCGGGCCAGGTCGATCACCGGCGCGCCGTACCCCTCGAGGGAGGATGTTTGGAGTTGGGACTGATCGGCATTCGGATCGATTTGACGGAGCGGTACCTTGGGGTCGAGCCACTGCGAGTTTTGCTCGTAGGCGTTGTAGATGAAGGGGTCGCCGCAGAACCCCTCATCGACCAGATGCTTCATGTAGCGCATGGCGGGGGAGTAGCGGAAGGTGAAGCCGAGCTTGGTCTTCAGCCCACGCTGGCGGGCCAGCTCGGCGGCGCGAAGGGTGTCGCGAAAATCGAAGGCGACCGGTTTCTCGCAGAGGACGTGCTTGCCGGCGGCAAGCGCGGCCATTGAGAGTTCGAAGTGGGTATGGCTCGGCGTACAGACGTCGATGACGTCAAGGTCGTCGCCCGCGACGACCTCTTGGTAGGCGTCGCTTACAACCGCCGCGCCGAACTGCTGGCCGGCCTGTTCAGCCAGCCCGCGATCGACATCGCAGACCGCGACGACTTCGGCGCGCGGGTCTCGTGACCAGCCGGGCAGATGCGCTTTCTCCGCCCACCGTCCCGCGCCGAGCACCCCAACACGCACTCGGCGTCCTGTGATCGGCCCGCTCATTGTCTGGTCTCCCTCCCACAATTGATCGCTGTTGACGTTTCGGCGACGACACGGTATAAGCGCTCATGAGCGCCTACAATTACGTCTGAATCCTGGAGTAAGTTCAATGGCGACAACCCTTGACTCCGAGCTGCTGACCATTGCCGAAACCGCCGCCTTGCTGAAAGTAGATCGATCGACCGTTCGCCGGTGGATCGATCAGGGAACGCTGCCCGCGTACCGAGTCGGCCAGCGTGCCGTGCGGGTGCGCCGCGACGATGTGACAAAAGTGATTACCCCCGCGCGTTCTCCGCTGCCGGAAGATGACGAGTTCGTTCGCTTCAAGGAGCGAAAAATGACTCCTGATGAGCAAGTGCGTTGGCGAGAGGCGATCGACGAACTCCAACGGGTTCGGGAATATGTCAGCAAGCTGCGTGGCGGCAAGCGATTCAGTCCCTCGTGGGAGATCATCAACGAAATGCGAGACGAGCGGACCGAGCAGCTTTGGGAAGCGGCCACCGGCTCGCGCTATGAGGGAGATGAGGAGTCGTCGTGATTTGTGTCGACGCTTCGGTCGCGGTGAAGTGGATAATTGACGAGGAATTCTCGGAACAGGCATTAGAGTTGGTCCACAGGGCCGACCGCACGGGTGAACGAATCGTGGCGCCAGCGCTGATGCCCTTTGAGGTAGGCAACATCTTTCGCAAGCAAATGCGGCGGGCAGGAATGACGCTCGCAACTGCCGAGATCCTTTTTGCCAAGTTTCTCAATACGCCGGTTGAGCATGTGTCGTCTCGCGATCTCCATCAAGAGGCACTGCGCGTTGCCGATCGTTTCGATCTCCCCGCGATTTACGATGCCCACTACTTGGCGCTGGCTGAGTCGCTCGGCTGCGATCTTTGGACCGACGACCGACGCCTGTTACGCAACGTGGGAAGTTCACTGCCGTTCGTCCGCTGGATCGGCGACTATCGGGCGCCGCTTTCCCCCAATTGACCCTCGCTGCTAGGTTGCGCGTCTCGCCAGCGACGTGATGATCTCCGTCATGTCGGTGAGCGAAACCTCCCCATCGCCGGGGCGGCCGAGACCATCGCCTACGTAGTGAATCAGGACCGCTTCACGAGCGACCGCCACGTCGCCTGAGCGCAGCGCCTCCACGAGCGCGCGGTGGAACGCGGTGATGTCGCCGATGCCGGCGTGGTAGTGCTCGATGCTGCTGAGGATCAGGGCGCTCATTTGGCCGTCGAGGCTGGCCCAAAGCTCGACGACGCGGTCTGCCTCGGCGCCTTGCACCAGCAGCCGATGGAAGGCCTGGTCGATCCCGATGAGGCGCGGAAAGTCATCGGGCAAATGGAGGCCGGCCATGTCGTCGAGGAGCTCGTCAAGGCGGGCAAAGACGCTCTCGTCGAGGTGATCGAAGCCGACGGTGAGGGCATACGCCTCGAGCAGGGCGCGGGCGCGGCAGAGATCGACGGCGTCCTCGCGGGCCAAGCGGGTGACGAAGGTGCCGCGGCGCGGTTCGCCGCGCACCAGGCCGCGCCGTTCCAGCATGAGGAGCGCTTCGCGCAACGTCGTGCGGCTGACGCCGAGCTCGGCGCACAGCTTGTTCTCGATCAGACGTTCGCCGGGGCGCATCTGACCGGCGAGGATGGCGTCCTCGATGGAGTGGGCGACGTCGTCGACCAGGCGCAGCCGGCTGGGTCGCCGGAGCGTCGGCTCCGCGCCATTTGCCGCCACGCTCTCCGCTGTCGCCGCCATGATGCCGCCTCCGTCGTTGCGTTCGCCGATCGCCATTCGACTATCGCACACCGACGAGTGCGGCGAGCGCATGACACCGGCGTCGACTGGTCAATCGCCGGCAGGGCGGAGCGCAACGACGTTTCGTGCGAATTGCCGATTGACGATTGTCGACAATCGGAATAGTATCATGTGGCAACACGGTGTCAACGCGCCCGCCGCTTCGTGGCGGCAGACCTTCCCAGGGGACGGGCGTCACGCTATGGCAGTCGCGTCGTTCGCAGAACCAAGGCTGGGGCACGGCGTTAGGCGTGCCGCGCCAGCGCGGGATTGGACGAATGAACGTTACGTTCGACTTTGCGCATCAGGTCGTGATCGTCTCTGGCGCCGCCCGCGGCATCGGCCGCGTCATCGCCCAGCGCTTCGTCGCTGCCGGCGCCGCCGTGGTGGCGGTGGACCGGGATCCGAACGGTTTAGACGAAACCTGCGATGACATGCTCGCGGCACAGATCGTCTCAGTTGTCGCCGACGTCAGCGACGAGGCGGACGCGGCGCGTATCGTCGCGACGGCTATGGATCGGTTTGGACGATTAGACGTGTGCGTCAACAACGCGGCGGTGGCGCCGCACGCGTCGCTGCTCGACGAGCGGGTCGAGGTCTGGGACACGGTCTACGCGGTGAACTGCCGGGGCACCTTCTTGATGACTCGCGCGGCGGCGCGGGCGATGATCGACGGCGGCCGGGGCGGCCGGATCGTGAACTTTTCGTCGGGCGTGAGTCGCCGCGGGTCGCCCGGGGCCGCGGCCTATGCCTCCAGCCGGGCGGCAGTCGAAAGCGTCACGCGGGTGGCGGCAGTTGAGCTGGCCCCGCACGGGATTTTGGTCAACGCCGTCAGCCCGGGCCTGATTGATACCCAGCCCAAGCCGTTGCCGCCGCGGATGGCCGAAGCGCTGGGCAGGCGAATCCCGGCGTTGCCACTGGCGCGAGCGGGTGAGGCGGAGGAGGTGGCGTCGGTCGTTCTCTTCTTGGCGTCGGATGCGGCCAGCTACATCACGGGAGCGGTTGTCAATGTCGATGGCGGGGCGGGTATTGGCGCTCGGTTCGATGGCGGCCCGATCGTCGACGACGATCCTCGCTACGACTGGGTCACGGGTCAAGATCGCGTGGTGATAGGTCCGCCCGCCTGACGCCGGCGGCGAGAAACACCGCCCGGAGCGGGCGGGGGAGCAGGTATGGCGGGAACGCCGAGCGACGGCCTCGCGTGAGGAACCGGAGGGAGCACGATGTCTGCACCTGGGAACCGGGACCGACGAGACGACAATCTCATGGGACGTGCGGTCAGCCGCCGTACCGTGTTTACGGGCGGCGCGGCGGCGCTGGCCCTGAGCCGGCTCGACACGATGGCGGCGGCCGGCGGGGCATCGCCCAGCGCGCCCCGTCTCCTTCGTCAGGACGTTGAGCCGGGCGGCACATTGACCTATGCGCTCGGATTCGACGTCGATGGCACACTCGACCCCGGCGTGACCCATTTCGACTCGACGATCCGCGTCACCCTCAACATTTGCGAACCGCTCGTCTGGATGCCGTCCGCGACCGAGATCGTGCCCGGGCTGGCGGAGTCGTGGGATATCTCGGCAGATGGCTTGGAGGTCACGTTCACGCTGAAGCAGGGTGTGACCTTCCACGACGGCACGCCGTTCAATGCTGAGGCGGTCCAGTTCACCTTCGACCGCATCGTCGAGGCGGACAAGATCAATGCCGAGGGCGGCACGCCGGACCCGGAGACGGTCATCGTCGCCGGGCAGGCGCATGACCAGATCGGCACCTACGACCACGCCGAGATCATCGACGACCACACGATCAAGATGGTTCTGAGCCGGCCCTTCTCCCCCTTCCTGACCGGGTTGAACGGCTACCTGGGCATCGTCTCGCCGACCGCGGTCCAGACGATGGGGCTGGCGGAGTTCGCCCGCGCGCCGGTCGGCACCGGTCCGTACACGTTCAAAGAATGGGTCGAAGCCGATCACATTACGATCGAACGCAATCCCGACTATGCCTGGGGCTCATCGTTCTTCAAGCACCAGGACGCGGCCTACTTCGACGAGATCATCTACAAGATGATTGCCGATCCGGCGGTGCGGACCGGCACCCTCATCTCTGGCGAGACCCAGTACATCGACGAGATCGACCCGCTCCAGATCGAGGACTTGCAGGGCAACAGCGAGTTGACCGTGATCGAGCAGGGGCAGCCGGGCTCCGGCTGGGTCTTGCTGGTCAACTACGCGCGGCCGGAGCGGCCGGTGGCGGACCCGCTCGTGCGCCAGGCGTTGGAGTACGCGGTCGACAAAGATGCGTTCAACCAGGCGGTGTTCGCCGGGCTCGCCTCGCCGGCGTCGAGCCCGCTGATGAAAGTCACCTTCGGCTATGACCCGGCCACCGAGCAAATGTACGGCTACGACACGGCCCAGGCGGAGTCTCTGTTGGAGGAAGCCGGTTGGATCAAGAACGGCGACATCCGTGAAAAGGACGGGCAGAAGCTAGAACTCTACTTCCCGATTATCGACCGGCCGCGCGACAATGCAATGGCGACCTTCCTGCAAGGCGCTTTCCGCGAGATCGGGATCGATATGACGGTCGAGCCGATGGAGCGCGGTCGCTACACCCAGACCTGGCAGGAGGAGAACAACTACGACTTCTCCTTCATGTGGTTCTCCTACGCCGATCCCGACGTGCTGCGCACTATCTTCTATTCGCAGAACATCGGCGCCTTCAACCGCGTCCAGTACAACGAGCCCGACGTTGACAAGATGCTCGAAGATGCCGCGGCAAGCAGCGACCCGGAGGTGCGCACGGATCTCTACAGCCAGATCCAGATGCGCGTCCTCCAGGACGCGGTGGTGATCCCGCTCGCCGACTCGATCACCCACAACGCCAAGCAGGCGAACGTGACGGACGAGCATCTCGACTTCCTGGCGTCCTACGTCTGGATGAACGACGCGCACTTTGCGTAGGAGTCAGGAGTCAGGAGTCAGGAGTCGGGGGTCAGGGACG
>JBOGUE010000469.1:0-5404 GCA_050695955.1 Thermomicrobiales bacterium
TACCGGCCGAAGGGCGGTATCGAGTGGCCCTGGCCGCGCCTGGGACTGAAGCGGCGACCCTGCAACGATTCCTCGCGCCAATGGGCATGGTCCACGACGCGGGCGAGATCGACAGCGCCACAGCGGCGGTCGTCGAGCTCCGCGGCGACGCGGCCCGGCCCAAGCTCTCGCAGACCTTCCGTGGTCGCAACGGCATCGGCGCCCAACGGAGCTGGGTCGCGGTCTCCGGCCTCGCGATAGGAGGACCGGCCCTGCCATCGTCCGCGCGCGAGGCGCGATTCGTGGCCGCGTTGCTTGAAGCCGGCGCCATCGCCGGCCCAATCTCGCGATTCGACGACCTCGACGACCTCGGTCCGTATCGGCTGCTCTATCGGTTATGGGGCACTGCCGATTTGGCAGCGTTCACCACTCAAGCACTCGGTGATCTCATCTCGGGCGACCGCCGCGGCGCATTGCGCGAGACGCTCCTCGCCTATTTGGCCGCGGGTGGTTCGCACGTCGAGGCGGCAGCCCGCCTCGGCATCCACCGCAACACGCTTTCCTATCGCCTCAAGCAGATCGCCACCCTCACCGGCCACGAACCAGCCGACCCCAACACCCGCCTCGTGCTCCACCTCGCCCTCTTGGCCGCCTCACTCCCCCCTGCACCCCACGACGTCGCCTGACCCCCCTGCGAACGACAATCCGGTCGACCTAAAACGCTGACGCACACTCCCTACTCACCTACTCACCTACTCACGACCCGCTTGCGCGGGTATGGTAGACTGTACGTACACAGCGTCCGTTCACTGCTGAGCTTCGTCGTCGGCGCTGTGGAGGAACGAGATCGCTGCCACCGGATCGCCGCGGAGGTGAGGGGACGCGGCCCGGTGGCCGTCGGAGGTTGCCCGCCGACCGTGCGCCACGATCATGCGCGCGGTGAGGCAGGCACGTCAAGGGGGGTTGTCGATGCAAGACCAGGCGCCCATCGTCGGCCGGCCGCGCGGCGCCAACGGTCGCGCGCTCCAGGCCGAGGGCATCGTCTGGGAAGGTCAGGTGCTCATTGCGGGCGACGGCATTGACCTCGCCGCCCGCCTGATCGTCACCGCCGATCGCGTTGCCTTCGCCCGCGGCGGGACCGTCGCCCTCGACGCGCCCCGCGCCTGGCTGCGACCGGCGCCGGCCATGCTGCCGGACGGTTCGCTCCGGTTCACCATCGCGCCCGGCGACGGCACAACCGAGGAGCTCCTCGTCGTGCCTAGCGATGGCAGACGCGCTGCCACCCGCCTCGTCTCCCTCCTCGCCGGATCCGAGTTCGCCACACCGGCACGCTCGACCAACGGCCACGCCTGGGAACCCCCTCGCACGGAACCTCCGTTGTGGCCGGAGCGCTCGCCAACGCGACCCGTGGTCCACGGCGAGCCGTTGCCCGAACCGCCATCAAGGCCGTCGGCGCGTCACGTCTCCCAGCCGATGCCCGAGCGCTGGAGCGCAACCCCCGATCTCAACACCTTGGCGGTCCTCGACCCCGACGACTTCCCATCGCTGACCGGTCGGCCGCGTCATCGCGGCCACGACTTCGACCCTCTTCCGCCGTGGCGGTCCCAGGAAGATCCGGCGCCGGAGTCACCGGCTGCCACACGCGGCGCGCAAGCCCCGGCGACGATGCCGAGCGTCCCCACTGAGGGCGGCATTCCCCGCCACACTGCCTGGCTCCAACCGATCGATCTGTCGAGGCCGAACCGCCGCGGCCGTGCCGGCTGGGCCATCCGCCTCAGCGGCCTCGTCCTCTTGCTCGTCGCCGCCGCCCTCTTCGGCACCGGTCGTCTGCCGGACAATCCCGGTCGCGATCTCGCCTCCCGTCTCCCGGCCCAAACCCGGGAAACGCTCGGCATCGAGTTTGACGACCCGACCCCGACGCCAACCGCGCAACCAACTCCGCCGCCGGCGCCCACCGGGCAGCCTGCCGCGCCTGACACGGTCGCCGAGGACGTCGCCGCCGAGCCGACGACGCCGCCCGTGCCGACGTCGGTCGCCATGGGCGTCGGCGCCGACACGACGGCCGAGAGCGTGGACTCAACCGCGACCGCGACCCTGACTCAGGAGCCGCCCCCACCGACTGCCACGCTGGAGCCAACCGCGACGCCGACGCCCGAGCCGACGGTAACGCAACCACCGGAACCAACGCCGACGCCGACGACCGAACCCGAGGAGGAGGTCGAGGTCGCCGTGGAACCGGTGGAGATGCCGCAAGAGGCGGTCGCGGAGCCGACGTCCACGCCCGAGCCGCCCGCGCCGACGGCGACGCCAACCAACACGCCTGAGCCGGCGCCGACATCCACCCCGACGGAGGAGCCGCCACCACCGACGGCGACAACCGAGCCGACCGCGGAACCGACTGACACCCCGACCGACACTCCGACCGCGGAACCGACCACGGCGCCCACGGAAGCCCCGGAGGCGACACCGACGACCGAACCGAGCCCAACCGCCACGTCGATACCGACGGTCACACCATCGCCCACCCCAGGCCGGATTCCCCCGCAAGCGGCCACCCTCGGCGAGGGCGAAATCCCGGCCCCGGTCGTCGCTAGCGGCGCCTTCCGCTACACGATCACGTCGGCGCGGCGCGGCGCCGAGCTGCCAGATCTCGCCCTGCCCGCCACACCCGGCGTGGAGTGGGTCGTCCTGCTGATGACCGCTCAGAACTGGGGAGACGAAACCGCGACCTTGACCATGGACGACTTCCGCCTCAGCGTGACGGCGCCTAACGACGCGACAGTGCCGCTCGACGCCACGTCGGGCGCGGTCGCCCAATTCCTCGGCTTCGTGCCCGCCTACCGCGCCTCCGACGCGGTCCTCTTCGCCTCCGGCGAAACTCATCAGCTCGCGCTCGTCTTCCTGGTCGATCCCGCGGCGGAGCGCCTGCAACTGCTCGCCGGCGAGACGGCGATCAACCTTGACGGCGCGCTCGGCAGCGGCGACACCGCGGCAGCCGCCCCGGAGCTGGTCGAAGGGACGGTCGTCGAGGCCGTCGACGGCAATACGATCCTGGTCGAGGTCGACGGCGAGCGTGGACTAGTCCGCTATTCCGGCATCGCCGCCCCGACCGGCGACGACTGCTACGCCGCCGAGGCGACGGAAGCCAACAGGACGCTCGTCGAAGGCCAAACCGTCTGGCTGGAGCGGCAGCGGCGCAACACGGCCGGCGACGACGCGCTCACCCGCGATGTCTGGATTGCCACCGACGGCGGCGGCCGGCGACTCGTCGCCCAGGCGTTGGTCGCCCAAGGCGCGGCCGTCCCGGCCATCAAAGAGCCGGACACCCGCTTCGCCGCCTGGCTGGAAACGGCCCGCGCGATGGCCGAGGCGAACGGCGCCGGCCTCTGGGGCGCCTGCGATGCAAGTGCGTCACCGGAGTCGGCCGCCGTGGGCGGCATCGATTGGTCAAATCGGGGCGCCTGGCAGCGCCGCGCGCTTGGCTGGAGCGCGCGGCTTCCCTAAACAACACCTGCCGGACGCTGGGGGTATACGGAACCGGGGCGAGGGTGCTGGCGCCTTCGCCCCGGTTCCGCTTTGAACGGGACCTGCATGGTCATCGACTGTTGGTCGTCAACCAGAGAGATCCCCGGCGCGGCCGCCGACCGAGCGGACGGCGAGCAGAAAGAGCATCGACACGCCGAGGAGCACGGCCGCCAGCACGATCGCGCTGTCGAGATCGCCGGCATCATACCGGCCATAGATGGCTAGCGACATTGTCTGCGTGCGCCCCGCAAAGTTCCCGGCGAACATGATCGTGGCGCCAAACTCTCCGACGGCCCGCGCCCAGGAGAGGACCGCACCCGCGGCGATGCTTTGCGCGGCCAGCGGCAGAGTCACCGTACCAAAAACGCGCGCGGGTGAGGCCCCGAGGTCGGCGGCGGCCTCCTCGAGATCGTGCGACACGCGCGCAAAACCGGCGCGGGCAGCACGCACGTAGAACGGCACGGCAACGAAGATTTGGGCCATTACGACCGCTGCCGTCGTGAACCCGAAGGTAATGCCGATGCGATCGAGCGGTTCCCCGACGATGCCCCGCCGCCCAAAAGCCATCAGGAGGGCAATGCCCGCCACCGCCGGCGGGAGCACCATCGGCAGATCGATCAGCGTCTCGACCAGACGCCGGCCGCGAAACCGCTGGCGGGCCAGCAGATAGGCCAACGGGGTGCCGAAGGCGACGACGATGGCGAGCGTGATCAACGACGTGACGAAGGTCAGCCGCAGCGCCTGCCGCAGCGTCTGGCTCGTCTCCGCGGAAATCGCATCGGTTTCCTGCGCCGCGCGGACCACGAGAGCAACGATCGGCAGGAGAAGGAAGAGAATGAGCGCGACAGCCCCGATCCAGAGCGCACGCGCGAACCCACGGTGCCCCACCGATCGGGAGCTGGTCGGAGCCGCTGTAATCGACCGACCGGTTGCGCGTGCCCCGGCGCCGGTGACGCCTTGTCGCGCTCCCTCCTCGATCACCGGGCAATCGCTCCTCTGCCGCGAAGTCTGCCAAACTCCAACGCCGTCAGTATGCGGGTCCCCGGCGCTTACCGCCAGAATCCAGCGTCTCCATTAGGGTTTCGGTTGGAATCCAAACTCCGCGAGCGTCGCCTGTCCATCCGGACCGAGCAGATACGCAATAAACGCCCGCGCCAGCGCGGTGTCGCCACCCGCGATCGGCGCAATCGGGTATTGGGCGATGACGTTGACCGCCTCTGGGATCTCGATCAGCGCCACATCCTCGGCCACGTCGGCGGTGACGTCGGAGGTGTAAACGATGCCCGCGTCCGCCTCGCCGAGTTGCACCTTCGCCAGCACCGCCTTGACGTTGTCCTCGTTCGAAACAATATTCGCGGCCACGCCGTCCACGAAGCCCTCGCCATAGGTAGCACTATCCGCACCCATCGAACAGATTGATTCACGCGAGTAGCGTCCGACCGGCACCTCCGGCGCGGCGAGCACGAGCTTGAGACCGTCGGCGGCCAGATCGGCCGCGCTCTGCACGCCGGCCGGGTTGTCCGCTGGCGCCACGATCGCCAGCCGATTTTGGGTGAAGATCGCCGGCTCACCGGCGATGACATCGCCCTCAATGGCCGCCGACATCTGGGCTGTATTGGCCGACGCGAAGAGATCGGCCTCGGCGCCTTCGGTCAATTGCGTCACCAGCGCCTGCGACCCGGCAAAGTTGTAGGTGATGGTCAATCCGGGATGCGCGGCTTCGAGGTCCGCCTTGATCTGGTTGAAGGCGTCGGTCAAAGATGCGGCGGCAAAGACGACGAGCTCGCCGCCCTCCTCCGGAAACTCCACCGCGGCGGGCGTCGCGGCCACGGTCGGTGCCGCGGCCGCGGGCGACGCCGGCGGTGCCGGCGGAACGCATTCGATGCTCCCTCCTTGAGCC
>JBOGUE010000470.1:0-4612 GCA_050695955.1 Thermomicrobiales bacterium
CGTTCGGTCAGCCCGGAGTCTTGAGCTCCGGGCGACGCCGAAGACGGCGTGCCCCTTAACCAGTTCGCATTCTTACGATCCCGCGAACCGAAACGTCCGTCGGAGGACCACCGGCCGGAACTCGACGATGGCCACCTCCTCCAGCCGGCTATCGAGCGGCAGGGAGATTGCGCGGCAGAGATCGACGACGCGCGAAACCATGGCAATCGGGCACTCCATGGCCAGCGTGCAATGCGGCACCCATTGCTCCGGCAGGTAATAAGCCCATCGGTCGCCGGCAAACGTTATGAATTGCTCTTGGAATCGCGCGTGGAGGTCAAGCAAGTCCGCGGTCACCACCGGCGCGAGGAAGACGACCGCCGGATCGGTCGCGAAGACACCGATGCTCGAAAAGCGCACCGATGGCGCCCGATTCACCGCCGCGAAGTCGGCCAGGAACCCAGCGCAGGCATCCACGTCGAGCCGTTCGCAGACGCCGAGCGTGACGTGCGGACGCGCCCCGCTCTCGTGCATCCACGGCGCGACGCCGGATTCGGCCAGGTCGCGCCAGACCCCGCGAACCGTCTCGGCGCTCTCGGCATCGAGGAACATCTCAATGGCGAAGGGCATCGCGTCCCTCTAACTTCTAGCTTCGCCCTCAATCGCCGGATCGGCGATGATGCGCCTGACCGCGCTTAATCGACCTATTCAAGTAGATTGGACAGTGCGTGCATCAATCATCTTCGTTCCGCGTCGTGACGCTCAACATCTTGCATGACCCACCGGTGCTAAGTTGGCCCGACCGCGCTCAACTGGTTGCGACGGGACATCGGGCGTTAGATCCTGATATTGTCCTGTTGCAGGAGGTCGCGTGGCCGAACGAGCAGGCAAGTGAATTGGCCACGTACTTGGAGACCAGCCTGGGGGCGAGCTTCACCGCGCACGTCATGCCGTTGATCACTCCCCATGGCTGGCAAGAAGGTCTGGCGATCCTCACGCGCTATCCACTGCTAGAGCGCGACGCGCTGCGGTACCCGGATGCCGAACTGTTCTGCCAGCGAGTCCGCGTCAACATCGGCAACCGCGCGATCGATCTCTACAACACGCATCTTGATCCGTATTCCGGTGAACGCCGTCAGGAGCAGGTTCGGCTTATCCTCGGATGGATGGAGGCACATAAGGGGGCCGACGGCATCGTGTTCGGTGGTGACTTGAATGCCACACCCGACAGCGACGAGATCGGCCCACTTCGCGCAACGTTGAGTTCAGCGCATGTCACCGTGCATGGTCGGGAGCCGACCGGGACCGCACCGACGCCATACGGGGCGAAACGACGCCGCGAATCTGCGCCGCTGCGTGCCATCGACTACCTCTGGCACTCATTAGAGTTGTCTGTGATCGGATGCCATGTGGTCTTTGACCAACCCGATCCCCGCGATCCGCTCCTTTTCGCGTCAGACCACTACGGCGTGTTGGCCGACTTCTACTTGGCGAGTGATTGATGCGCGGCCACGGCCTAGCTAAAAACGTCCCCGCGCAGCCGAGATATCCAGGGATGCTCCTCGACATGCGTTTCGAGAGAAGTAATGAGCCAGTCGCGCTGCCGTCCGTCGAGGAGCGGCAGCGCCTCTTCGAAGTCGACGTCATCCGTAGCGCGCGGTGATTTGGACTTGTACAGGAGCTGGACCTCCGGCGCCACGAACGGCACGCCGTCGCGCCGCAGCCCGAAGGTGGCGAGGCTGCCGCCGATCCTCCGGTCGCGGCGAAAGACCCAGCGATCCTCCTCGGTGGAGAGCAGCATCAGTTGCAGCGACCACGGCACGTCGGGCGCCGGCCGGCACCAGACGTCGTGGATCGCCTCGTCGAGCACCTCGTCCAGGGGCCACGGCCGCAGCGCCCCCGGTGGATCGGCGGCGTGCAAATCCCAATCGTGCATGTGTGCCCGCACGGCGCATTGATCCCGGTGCAGCACCTGCACGTCGACGTCGCCATGCGGCCGCGTCTGCCGCCCGACGAAGAGGTCGATTGCCTGCCCGCCCGCGATCCACCACGGTTGATCGTACCCACGCAACAGGTCCACGACTTGCGGGACCGTCAACGGCTCCCACGGTCCGAGTTCGTCAGCAGCCATACCTATTCGCCCTAGAGCCAGGTGTAAACGTCGAAATCTGCCTGTGCCCGTCGCATGTCGCGGTCGAAGCTCACGATCTCGAACACGCCGACTCGCATAGCCTCCATGAGGATTGTCGCGTCGCTGGTATCGAGGCCGTAGCGACAGACCAGGTCGAGCAGTTCCGCATCGTACCGCCGCCCCGTTGGGATCGGCCCTAGATCGTCAGGGCTGAGGAGGACGAGGTTGCTGGCAATCAAGCGCTGCCGCAACCGCTCAAGGTCATTGGCCCGCTGATGGAGGATCGTCGGGTCCAACTTATAGAGATCGACCCACGTGAAGCCGCCGGACCTGCCGTAGTGGGTGATTAAGGAGGTCCGGTGGGCGGCACGGGCGCGCTGGTACGCAAGCTTGATGTCCGCATGGATGACTTCACTGTATGCGGTTGGGGTGAGTATGGCTTGCTGGCCCGTCGTCCGGAGTGTTTGAAAGAACGCATGGGCTTGAGCACGTTCGGTTCGAATCTGACCGGAGTACGAGCCCTCCAAGTAGGTGACGACAACGTTGGAGTCGACAATTATCGGGTCCGGCAGCGGCACGCCAGGTCGAGTGAGATCAACGACGCTACCAGGCATCCGACGCCGCATCGTCATCGTGCCAGAAACTGGCGCCTTCTCGCATCTCGCGAGCAACTTCTTCCAGCGCCTCGCGATCGTACTGTTCGCGCACAAAGGACGAGAGGGCCTCTGCCGGATCGCCCAACTCTTCGCGCAGCCGCGCCGCTTCTTCGCGATGCGCGGCGAGCACTCGTTCCAACGATGCTGGCCGTGGTGGGCGTTTGACCTCAACTGCCATAGAACGTCTCCTCCGCATCGGTCAGGGCGACCGGCCATATGGTAGGCGAGCAGATACGTACCGGCAAGCGGCAAGTTCACTCCACTCCTCGCGTCATCGCGCGGCCGTCCGCTGGGACCCGTGCGAATCATGCAACGCTTCCGGCGCGATGGCGGCGACGACCAGCGTGCCGCCGGTAATCGACTCGGTGATTCGATCGGCGCGGTCAGCGCACGATCTTGCTCACCACTACCCCGCCCCTCACAAATGCCGCGCCACACCCCAGAGTTCCACGGCGAGCATTTCTGCCGCCAGAAGTCGCTCTGCCATGTGTGACGGGCTATGGGCGCCAAGTGCACGCAAAATACGATCCCGCGCCACCGGGTCTGGCCGCGCACCCGACGGACTCAGCACCGCCGCACAGAGCAGCGGCCACGCCGATTGCCATGCCTCCCCGGCCTCGACCATCGGTGAAATCGTGTGGCGATACCTCGGTTTAATCGCGGCGGCATATTCGACGAGCGTTCGCGCCTGCGCCGCCGTTGGCGCGTCTGCTGCCAGTGCCGTCTTCGCGCGCTCCACCAAATCCGGTCGCGCCCGTCGCCGCGCGAATGCCTCGAGCCGCACAAATGCCCGCCGCATCGTTGGACTTTCGCACTCCGCCGCACTGGGAATTCCGGTGATGTGCCAGAGACCCTGCACGAGCGCGACGCGCGCCATCGCGAGATCGTTCCGCGCCAAGGCGATTCGTGCGCGTTTGTAGGCCTCTTGACCGCGTTCATAGCACTCCTGTGCCCGCGCTCGCCGATAGTGCGGATCGCACAATCGTGGAGAAAGACGAGCCTTCAGCCCGGCAAGCAAAGACCGCGGATCGTGAACAACGATGCCGTCGCAAATGGCGAACGGGAGCGCCGGAGAAGAAAGCACCGCTTGCACATCGTGGCACTCCTGCAGAGCCAGGGGATAGATCTCGATGACCAGTTCGTCGTATTCCCCTTCCTCGAACCAGTCTGCAGGAGCGGCAATGGGAGTGATGACGCACAGATCCAGGTCGGCACCCGGCGCCACGTATCCCAGCCGTGCGACTGAGCCCTGGATGAAGGTGCCCAGATTGGGGCGTCCTAAGCGATCCCAATACTGCAAGACCCGCTGCACAACGTCCTCATAATTGCCAACCGGCACGTGCGCTCCCCATGCCTAGCAAGGCATATGGTCGGGACTGATGGGCTGAAGGAACCTTCCGCTACATCCTGGCTCCCATTCCTGTCTTAGCTCAACTCCGTCCGCCGCATCGCCTTGAGCTGCTCGACGATTTTTTTGACGTCTTGCGCCCGGCGGCGGTCGACGACGAGGAGAGCGTCGTGGGTGTCGACGACGGCGGTGTGCTCCATCCCGACGAGGGCGATGAGGCGGCCGGTTTCGGACCAGACGACGCTGTGGTGAGTTTCGAATTGGACGAGGTCGCCTTTGACGCTGTTGCCGAGGTGATCCCGCGCGATCATCTCGCCCAGGCCGTGCCAATCGCCGATGTCGGACCAGCCCATCTCGGCCGGCACGACCGCCACCCGCGCCGCGTGTTCCATGATCCCCTGGTCGATCGTCGTCTCGGCCAGACCGGACCAGACGTCGGCCGTCACGCGCTCCTGGGCCGGCGTGCCCCAAGCGGCGGCGATCTCCATGATGCCGGCG
>JBOGUE010000471.1:0-3521 GCA_050695955.1 Thermomicrobiales bacterium
AGATTCCTCGCAAGCTCGGAATGACAGGGAGGGTGCTCGGAATGACGGGGGAGTCGTCCCCACGACAACAAGGCCGGGCGCGACATCGCGCCCGGCCTTGTGCCAAACCCTATGTTAAGTCGCGGTCTTAGACCGAGTATGCAGCGTCCGGCTGGGCGCGGCCCTGCAGGCGTTCGCCCACGCGGATCATCGCCGCGCCGACGAGTCGCCGGGCGGTCGCCACCCGGCGCGAACCGCCCTGGCCGACCTCGTCGACCACGATCTCGCGCGACGAGCCCGGGCCGGCGCCCTCGGTGATCTCGCGCATCACGCGGTCCACCTCGATCAAAGACAGCGCATACAGTTGGGGGGCCATCGCCTCATCCTCCTTCGTCGTTACCGGCGATCAATTACCTACGCCCACTTTCTCAGGACCTTCGGCCGCGCGGACGATCATCGCCGGCCGTCTCTCAATCATCCCGTTCCAGATCGTCCGGGCATGCACCCTATTGCCCGCGCCGGGCGGCGCAATCGATTCGTACTCCGGTCGGTGCGCAACCACTATGCGCCACCGCCACGACTATCATGCCCCACCCACGTCCGCTGCACATCCGTAGAATTGCCTATTCCGCATATCGATATGCCGGCATATCCTGGTGCGTACCACGGAGGCACGGTCTACTTACCCCCATTCGACATCCTCCCAGGTCGGGCGCTCATCAGCGAGCGCATCAAGCCGCCGGCGGTGCGCCACGGCCAGGTCGAGCCGCCCTTGACGGACGGCCTCCGCCCACGCGGCCAAGAGGGCCGCCACGGGTGAAACGCGAACCGCCGCGTCTCGTGAGACGCCGCGCCGGCGCGCGACGGGTTGCAGGGGCATCCCCATGTCCACGCCGATTCTCCTGTATCTGATATCTGCAATCCATTCGGGCCAAACGATGATAGTGCCGAACCGCATCCCTAAGCCGTGACCAGCGCCGGCGTCTCGCCGAATGCCAGCACCTGCAGGCCAACCGGCTGCATCGGGGCGACAAAGGTGGAGACGACGCCCGGGCTGGGGAAGAACCCGACGAAGCGGACGACCCCCTTGCCCACGTTGCGGATGACGTGCGGCGCCATCGGCGGCACCACCGCCAGGCATCCCGCATGCGCCCGCGCCCGCTCGTCACCGACCGCCACTTCGACCTCACCTTCGAGGACGAGCAGAATCTCCTCTGGGCTGTCGGTGTGCTCCTCCAGCCGCGTGCCCGGCTCCAACTCGACGTAGACCACCGCCGAATCCGCCGCGCCATTTCCGCCGCCGAGCGGGAAATTGCCCCGGTGACGCGCGGCCGAGTCGCCCTCGAACCACCCCGACATCAACTCCGTCGATGCAAAACTCGCCAAATCCACGATCTTCACCGCATCTCTTCCATCTATTGTCACCGCGGCCACCCATCGCGACCGCCCGTCTTGCAATTAGTAAACATAGGTGTACACTAATCGTTGGGACCACGATAGCACTGGTTTCGGCCGTTGTCAATATGGATAAACATGATTGTTCAAGGAAATGCGAGATGGCTCGAAAGTACGAACTGAAACGACGAGCGGAGCGGCAGGAGCAGACCCGCCAGCGGATCGTCGAGGCGACGGTTGCGCTGCACGGCTCGGTCGGTGCGGCCAACACCACCATCAGCGCCATCGCCGAGCGCGCCGGCGTCGAGCGCCTGACGGTCTACCGCCATTTTCCGGACGAACGTGCCCTCTTCGGCGCCTGCTCGGCGCACTGGAACGCGGGTCACCCGGCGCCCGACCCGGAGCCGTGGCAGGCAATCCCCGATCCGGCCGACCGCCTCCACCACGGTCTGACCGAGCTCTACGCCTGGTTCCGGCAGGGTGAGCCAATGATCGCCAACTCCCTGCGCGATGCCCCCGCCATCCCGGCCTTGATGGAGGCAACCGCTCCGGTCTTCGTCCTAATCGAGCAGATGGCCGCGATCCTCGCCGGCGGCTGGGACGTCCCACCCGACCGCCGGCGCCTCTTCCGCGCCGCCATCGGCCATGCGCTCGACTTCCACGCCTGGCGCTCCCTGGCCCGCACCCAGGATTTGACGGACGACCAGGCCGTCGCGCTGATGACCGCAATGGTCCACGCGGCAGCCAGCGGTCACGAGTTCGCCACATCGACGCGCTATACTCATGCCTGAGCCTGAACGAAGGAGACGATAGCGCCATGGCAACCGAGCTGAAAACCATCATCGTCGAACCCGATAGCGAGCTCGCCGCAGTCGTCGAGCAAGCGGCGGACGAGCCTATCCGGTTAGAGAAGAACGGACAGCGATTCCGTCTCACACGCGAGGCCGATGATCCGATGGCGAACTACGATCCAGAACGGGCTCGAGCGGCGCTCGACCGGGTGTTCGGCATACTCTCCGGTGTCGATGTCGAGGAATTGAAGCGAGACCTTCGCGAATAACGCGAACAAGACAGTATCGGGCGGCCGGCTGACCGGTGAGCTACCTCCTCGACACGGATATCTTCATCGACTATCTCGATGGCGATCTCGTAACCAGACAACTGATCAATCCGCTTGCGCGCCAAGGTCTCGCAATCAGCACGGTCACCTATATGGAGGCATATCAAGGCATCCTACGAGATCACAATCGTGCTTTTGCACTGGTCAGGTTCGAAGGATTCCTCGTCGATGTGCCGGTCATCCCCATCTCACTAGAGATCGCGCGCCGCTGCGCTGAACTGCGCGAAGATTTGAGGCGGCGAGGTCGCCGCGTCCGCCCACGCGCCCTTGACCTGCTCACCGCGGCCACCGCGTTGGAGCACGGATATACCTTGGTCACGCGGAACAGAGCAGATGACGACGATATCCCCGACCTCGCTCTCGTTTGACCGACTCCTTCCTCCGTTATGGTTCTCCCTTTCCCGAATCACGGGAGAGGGGACCTGGAGGTGCGGGAAGCGCTATCCCCACGGCGTCTCGGTGAAGAACCCGTACCCCGGCTTCAGGTACGCCCGCGCCACGTCCTCGTTCAGCGTGAGTCCGTGCCCCGCCACGTCGTCGCGCAGATGGATGAAGCCGTCTTGGATCGTCGGCTCGCCCTCGACCAGGTCGTCCCACCACTCGACGTCAGCGGCGTGGAACTCCATCACCAGAAAGTTGCTCATCGCGGCGCAGACATGGGCGCCGGCGACGGTGCCAACCGGGCTCGCCACGTTGTGCGGGGCGATCGGGATGTAATAGGTGTCGGCGTGGTCGGCGACCTTCTTCGCCTCCAGCAACCCGCCCATCTTCGGGATGTCCGGGGCAATGATCCGCACCGCCTGCTTCTCGATCAGCTCCCGGTAGCCGTGCTTGCGGTAGAGGTTCTCGCCAGTGCAGGTCGGAGTCCGCGTGTTGCGCGTTACCCCGGCCTGGGCGTCGATGTTCTCGGGCGGCACCGCGTCTTCCAACCAGAGCAGGTTGTATGGCTCCAGCGCCTGCGCCAGCCGGATCGCGTCGTTGACCGCGTACTTCCAGTGGGCATCCATGCCGAGCATGACGTCCGGCC
>JBOGUE010000472.1:0-8498 GCA_050695955.1 Thermomicrobiales bacterium
AGCAGGACCCGGCCGATCTGGTGCGTGAAGCACATCCAGGGCCAGTCGGAGCCGTAGAGCAGCTTGGCGGCGCCGACCTTGCGCACCACGTCGGTGAAGGCGCCGAACCGCGCGACGGAACTGCACAGGTCGAGGTAGACGTTCGGTTCCTCGGCCGCCACGCGCAGCAGGGCGTCGCCCGCGAAGCCCGCCCCGCCCGCGCCGGCGTGCGCCACAATGAAGTGGGCGTCGGGGTAGTCCCGCGCCACGCGCCGCAGGATCTCCGGCGACCCCACCCCATGACTGATCAGCGGCAGGCGGTGCTCATGCGCGAAGGCGAAGGCCGGCTCGTAGGCCGGTCCATCGAAGGGGTAGTTCGCGAGCTGGGTGTGGAACTTGACGCCGCGCGCGCCCGCGTCGAAGCAGCGTTGCAGTTCATCCTTCACCGTGTCCGGCTGGTTCGGGTCGACGACCACGTAGGCCATGAGGCGGTCCGGAAAGGCCGCCGCGGCCGCCAAGGAGAGATCGTTCCCGCCGCGCGCGTCGATGGTGACCGCCAACGTCGAAAAGACGCAGGCCTGGGCGATGCCGACCCGATCCATCGTCCTGACCATCGACGCCGCGTCGTTATCTGGCTGCCACCAGCCCGCGTACGGCCCGATGTGGCAGTGGTTGTCGATCACCAGCACATCATCCAACGGTTGGCCGGCCAGCGCCCGATCGCGCAATGACAAGGTCGATTCCGTCATAGCAGACACCCCTCGATCAGACGCCGCAGCGTGCCGCCGGCGACCGCCTGCAGATCTTCGGGCCGGAGTCCGGCGTACGTGAGGCCCGTGATCGGCAACCCTGGATCCCAGATCGGCAACCCGCTGCCGAAGAGCAGCCGATCCGCGCCCCAGCGCTCGGCCAGCAGGCGAACGGCGTCGTGCCCCAGCATGTACGACGTCTCAACGTGGACGTTCGGGCAGCGGTCGAGCAGGGGATAGAGCGTGCGGAGGTCGGCATGCCCCTGCCGCAGCAGCACGATCGGCAGGTCCGGGTACGTGCGCGCGATCCGCTCGATCGCGGACCACGGCAACTCCTCGCTCCAATGGCGGGTGTCGAAGTCCAGCAGAACCGGCGCCCGCCGCTCGGCCAGCGCCCCGAGCAATGGGTCGACGACCCACGGTTCCAGCCGTACCTTGTGGGCCGGTGGACAGAGCCGCGCGGCCCGGGCGCCGGAGTCCAGGAGCCGCGCCACCTGCTCTTGCTCCGGTGGCGCCTCGCCCGTCGCCGCCGGCAGCACCGCCCAGCAGGCCACAAGCCGCGGCTGTCCCGCCAGCTCGCGCATGAGCCGCGCGTTGCCGGTCATCGAATCGTGCCATTTGGCGATGGTGTGCGTCACCAGTGCGTGTTGCAGCCCATAGTGATCCATCGTGGCAATCAGCGCCGGCACATCCTCAGGCGCCCCCGGTGGGTGCTGGTTGAGTGGACCGACCAGGACGTTGCCGTCAAAGAGACCGATCGGCGCGGCGGTTTCCATCCCTCACTCCCTCCCAACCAGTCGATGGGCATGGGTGACCACCTTGTGGAAGGCGGCGACATACTGATCGAGCAACCCCGGCTCTGGCTCGATAAAAGCCGGTAGCCAGAAGACCTTGCGGGCAACTCCCTCGCTGACCGGCAGGCTGCCCGGCGACAGCGGCTGGCGCTGGATGACACCGGGCGCGCCCCATGGGCCGCCGAGGTCGTCCAACGGAAAGGTGTTGAAGAACGGTTCGAGGTGCATGGTCCCGTAACCGAGCGGCGTGATCGTCGGTTGGGTGTTGACGCCCTCCGCCACCAGCGCCTTGAGCACGGGACCCAGGGGCACGCCGACCTCATCCTCCTCGTAGGTCGCGGTGTACTGGAGGAGACCGCCGCGCTCCGACTCTGGGTAGGTCTGCACCGGATGGATGCCAGGCACTTCGCCGAGCGCCTGATCGAAGTAGGCAAAGGTCGCTCGCCGCTTCTCGTTCAACTCCGGGAGGCGCTGGAGTTGGACGCGGGCCATGGCCAGCGCCATCGGGTTCGCGCGGTACTTGATACCCAGACCGATGTCGTGCAGATCGCGGTACCGGTCGGTGACCAACTTGCGCTGGATGCGCCCGTAGTGACCGAGGATGAGCATCCGCTCGTACAAGTCGACGTCGTCCGTGATGACGACGCCGGCCTCGATGCCGGTCACCGCCTTGCTGCCTTGCAGGCTGAAGCAGCCGATCTGCCCGATGGTGCCGACCATCTGGCCGGCGTAGCGGGCGCCGTGGGCATGCGAGCAGTCCTCGATGACGATCAGATTGTGTCGCCGCCCGATTTCCATGATCGCGTCCATCTGGGCCGGGTTGCCGTAGACGTGGGTAACGATCAGCGCCCGGGTCTTGGGGGTGATCCGCCGCTCGGCATCGACCGGATCGAGCGTGTGCGTCGCCGGGTCGATCTCGCCGAAGACCGGTGTCCCGCCGCAGTGGAGAATGGGCGTGATCGACGCGTGCCAGGTGTACGACGGCACCAGCACCTCATCCCCCGGCCGCACGCCGGCGGCGAACACCGCCGCGTGCAACGTCGAGGTGCCATTGCATTGAGCGAGGGCAAAGCGCGCGCCGGTGAAGGCACGAAACTCCTCCTCGAATTCCTCGATCTCGGTATAGACCGAGCTGAGGTTCTCCTGGCCGCGCCGCAGCAACGCCGTGACGCCTTCGATCTCTCCCGCTCCGATCCGCTCCCAATGGTCGCGGTGCGGCACGGTGATCGCCGGCTGTCCTCCCTCGAGTGCCAGTTGCGCGGTGGTTTCGGTCACCATCGATCGCTCTCCCCCTGTGCATCGTGGTCGTCGCCGGGTCGCATACTCAGCGTCCGCCCAGTCGCGGATCGAGCGCGTCCCGCAGACCCTCGCCGACGAAGTTGACCGCCAGCACGGTCAACACGATCAACACGCCCGGATACACGCCTTGCGATGGAGCGACAAAAATGTACCCCTGGGCGTTGCTGAGCATCGATCCCCAGCTCGCGTTCGGTGGCTGGACACCGAGGCCGAGGTAACTCAGCCCGGATTCGATCAAGATGCCGGAGGCGACGGCCAGCGTCGCCACGACGATCAGTGTCGGCATCACATTGGGCAGAATGTGCCGCATGACGCGCAGGTGGGTCAGGCCGCTGGCCCGCGCCGCCAGGATGAACTCCTTCTCCCGGATCGCTAAGCACTCGCCGCGGATCAACCGCGCCGTAGTCATCCACTGGGTCAGTCCGATAATCAAAATCGTGTTGAACAGGTTCGGCCCCAGCAGCGCGGCGGCGGCGAGCACAATGAAGAAGGTCGGCATCCCCAACATCGTATCGGTGAAGCGCATGAGGACGCTGTCGGTCGTGGCGCCGAAGTAGCCGGCGCTGAGACCGACGATCAACCCGATAACGGTGGTACACAGCGCGACCAGGAGGCCGACCGAGATCGAGACCCGTCCCCCCACGACCAGCCGGGCCAGGAGATCGCGCCCCAATTGATCGCACCCGAGCGGATGATCCGTGCTGGCCGGGGCGAGCGTTTCGCAACTCAGCGTGTTCGGCTGCAACCCGGCGAGCCGGTCGAGGACAAGCGGTCCGATGAGGGACATGCCGGTGAGCAGCGTGAGCATGGCCAGCCCAAAGAGACTCAGCCGGTTCGACGCAAAGCGCTGCCAGACACGTCGTCGGGCCGACGGGCGGCGCTGCGTCGCCAGGACCGACCGTTCGACCGCGGTTGGTGACAGGGTTGCCATCACTACGCGTCGAGCTTGATGCGCGGGTCGATGATCCCGTACGCAATATCAGCAAGGAGATTCCCCACGATCGTCAGCATGCCGGTGCAAACGACCAGCCCCATGACGACCGGGTAGTCGCGTTTCACCACCGATTCCCACCCGAGCCGCCCGACGCCCGGCCAGGCAAAGACCGTTTCGATCAGGACCGAGCCGCCGATCAGCGCGGGCAGGCGCAAGCCGACGACCGTCACAAGCGGCAGGAGCGCGTTCTTCAGCGCATGCCGGACGAGGACGATCCGCTCGCGCAGCCCTTTGGCCCGTGCCGTTCGCACATAGTCCTCGGCCAGCACCTCACTCATGCTCGAGCGGACAAAGCGGGCCAGCGAGGCCGTCCCTTCCAGACCCAGAATGATCGCCGGCAGCGCGACGTGCTCTAGCACGTCCAGGGTGTGCGACGCGACCGGTCGCCCGACCGTCTGCATGCCCTGGACCGGCAACCAACCGAGTTCGACCCCGAAGATGATGATCGCCACGATCGCGGCCCAGAACGCCGGCACCGACACCCCGAAGAAGGCGAAGACGGTCAGCGCGTAGTCGATCGGCGAGTTGCGGTAGAAGCTGCTGAGGACGCCGAGCGGGATGGCCACGACCAGCGAGATGAGCAAGGCACTTCCGACGAGCAGCGTCGTGGCCGGCAGTCGATCCCAAATCTTTTCGCCCACGGGCTGCCCGTCGAGGAACGATTGCCCGAAGTCGAGTCGCACGAGATGCCAGAGCCAATCGGCGAACTGCACGTAGAGCGGCCGGTCAAGTCCCAGTTGCTCGCGCATCGCCTCGGCGTTCTGGGCGCTGAGCGATTGGACGTCGACGTCCCCGGTCGAACCCGGCGTCAGATGCACGAGCGCGAACGAGAGCACGACGAGGATCAGCAACTGCGGCAGCAATTGCGCCGTTCGCCGGACCAGATACCGGTTCACCCCCTCGCCTCCCGAGCCGTCAGCCGTCAGCCGTCAGCCCCGTCATGCTGAGCCCGGAGGCGAAGCATCCCCCGGCGAAGCCGCTCCCCCCCCGTCATGCTGAGGTATCGAAGCATCCCCCGGCGAAGCCGTCTCTGGCGACGACGCTGCGCTTCGCGCGGGGATGCTTCCCTTCGGTCAGCATGACGGGAGCCTTAGCCCTCGACGCGCCAGCGGTTCATGAAGAAGCCCGTGCCGACGCTGCACAACTCGCCGGTGCCGGTCTCGTCCAGCACGATATTGGCCGTACACATCAGCTCGTACCGTGGATGGGCGAGGATCAGGAACGGCAGATCCTGCACAACCTGCTGCTGTACCTGATGGGCGAGTTCTACCCGCTGGGCAACGTCGGTCGTTGCATACGCTTCGGCCAACGCCGCATCGACGTCCGGATTGGTGTAGTGAAAGACGTTGTTGGTGCCGCCGTCCTTGATCGTCTTGTCGGTCGTCCCAAAGAGCACCGTCAGGCCGAGGATGGGGTCGGAGCCCGGGTTCCAGCCGTTCGGGGCGATGTCGTAGGTTCCAGACAGTGTGTCGACCAGGCGAGCCAGCTCCACCGTCTCGATCGTGACGTCAACGCCGATCTCTTTCCAGCTTGCCTGGGTGATCGCGGCGATGTTTTGCCACGACTGTGCGGCCCACGCCTGGAACCGGAGCGCCAGCGGCTGCCCGTCCTTCTCGCGAATGTCGTCGGCGCCGACCGTCCAACCGGCCTCATCAAGCAGCGCGCCGGCGGCCTCGATGTCGCGCGCGATGTCGGGGAGACTCTCGTCGTGGTACTGACCATAGGCCGGGGAGATGACACTCTTGGCCATCAATCCGTTGGCGTATTGGACTTCCTTGATGCGCTCTCGGTCGAGACCCAGCATCAGCGCCTGACGCACCTTCAGGTCTTGCAAGATCGGGTTCTGCAGGTCGACGTCCAGACCGTGGATGCTGCCGGCCAGCCCCTGGAAGACCTGGAAGCCTTGCTCCAGGAGCGGTTCCATCGTCGTCGGGTCGTACCCGACGACCTCGAGCTCGCCAGCCAGCAGCCCGGCCTGCGCCGCCGCGGCGTCGGGCGCATCACGCAGGATAATCGTGGCTGTGAAGGGAGGCTCCCCCCAGTAGTCAGGGTTGTGCTCCAGGGTGATGAAACTGGTCTGCCGCTCGGCCACCCGGTAGGGTCCGGTCCCGATCGGCAACTGGCTGAACTCGTCGTCGTAGACGTTGCCCTCCAGAATGTGGGACGGCAGGATCAACAACTGCTCCGCCAGGACGGCCAACAACGGGCTGTATGGCTTGGTCAGGGTAATCACGACGGTCCCATCGTCGGGCGTCTCCACCGACTGGACATACTCCGTCATGACCCCCAGGGCGGGAGATTGGCTGTCCGAGGCGCCGGCGGCGTCAAGCGTGAATCTGACGTCCTTGGCGGTCAGCGGTTGGCCGTCATGCCACATAACGCCCTGACGGAGCGTGAACGTCAGCGTCAGTTGATCGTCGCTAACCACCCATTCAGTCGCCAGACCCGGCACGATGCTGAAATCGGCTTCGAATTTCGTGAGTCCCTCGTTGATGTGATACGCGGCCGCTTTCGCGCTGGTAAAGCGGGTCATGAACGGGTGGAGGGTCGTCAGTTCGCTCATGTTCGCGGCGCGGAGGATCTGGCCGGTCGGCGTTCCCGCCTCCTGTGCCGCCCGCGTCACGTTGCCATGCTGGATTGCCGGTGACGCGGCGGCGGGTGTTGCCAGGGCGTCGGCAGCAATCGCCCCGACGCCGATGGCGGTTACCTGGCCAAGAAGCGTCCGCCGGGTCAGACGCGATCCCTGGGGCCGTTCGTCCTGGCAGGGGGCAGAATCGTCCACAAGCGGTCTCCCTTTCTCCATCGCGCGACAGCGCCGGTCGGTGGGGTGGCTGGAGCGTTGATCCACGAGGTCCGCGATGCGTGCATTGACCATGGGGTTCGACTCCTTCATCCGCGTGTCCACGCGTTGCCGCGTGACCAACGAGTCTGCACGAATGCGATTCGGACGATGACGACGCGCACCCGTGCCCGTCAAGCCTACCGCAATCCCTGGTTCTGCCATCCTGTATCGTATATGATATACTAAGTGGGCCGTGACGACTTGTCAAGCCGCCGCGCCGAGTGCGGGCGCCGCGACTCGGCGTCATCTGGGACGATGTCTGCGCCTCACCGGAGAGACTGATGGACGGACTGCGCCGCTTCGATGCCGCGCCCAGCATGACCGACCGGGTTGCCGCTTCCTTGCGCGAGGCGATCACCTCGCTGCAACTCACCCCGGGTTCGCCGATCGTCGAGGCCACCGTCGCCCGCCAGCTCGGCGTCAGCACCACCCCGGTGCGCGAGGCGCTCCACCGGCTGGCCAAAGACGGCCTGGTCGTGCTCAATCGCCATCGTGGGGCGAGCGTCGTCACCATGTCGACGCATGATATCGACGAGATATACCAAATGCGCGAGGCGTTGGAACCCCTTGCTGTCAGACTGTCGGTGCCGCACTTCACCGAAGCGGAAATTGCGGCGATGGGCGCGCTGCTGAACGACGCGGGGGAGGCCATCATCCGCCACGATTGGGACGCCTTGAGTCACTGCAACCGCGAGTACCACGGCATGTTCATTGCTCGTTGCGGCAACGATCGGCTGCGATCAGTCCTCGAAAATCTTCAGGATCAGAATCGCATTATCGCCCTCTTGACGTGGCACAATCGCGGGTACCAGGCGAGGGAGCACGAAGAACACCTGGCGATCCTGGAAGAGGTTCGGCGGCGGGATGCGGAGGCGGCCGCGTCATCGGCACTCCAGCATCTCACGCGGTTCGGTCAGTCGATTGTGGAAGCGTGGAGTGGGTTCTCGGCGCGACCGACGGTCAGGGATGAGGTGCTGCGATGACGATGGTGAGCAGCCGACCTCGCGGCGCCCTAGCGGACTTGGCCGGCGCCTTTCGTGGTGTCACCGTCACGATCGTGACACCGTTCCTGCCCGACTCACTCGACGTTGATTGCGCCGGGATGCGCCGCAACGTCGATGCGCTGGCCGCCAGCGGCGTCGCCGTGATCGTGCCGGCCGGCAACACCGGCGAGTACCACAGCTTGACGGCCGAGGAGGTGCGCACGACCGCCGAGTTGACGATCAAGGAAGTGGCCGGGCGGACACCGGTCGCCGTCGGGGTCGGGGGTGATCTGCGCACGGCGATCGCGTTGGCGCAGGATGCCCAGCGCTTCGGCGCGGCCGGCATTCTCCTCCATGAGCCCCACCATACCTTTGTCACCGACGACGGACTCTATCGCTATTACGCCGACATCTGCCGCGCTATCGACGTCGGCGTCGCCATCTACAAGCGCACGCCGCGGCTCGATGACAGAATCATGCTCCGCGTGGCGCGTGACTGCGAGAACGTCGTCGCCATCAAGTACGCGTGGAATGATGCGGCGTCCTACGTCCGGCTGGTCCAGGAGGCGCCCGACCGCATTACCTGCGCCTGCGGCTCGGCCGAGCGGTGGGCCTTGCCCTTCTCCGCCGCCGGCACGACCGGATTCACCTCCGGCATCGCCAACTTCGCGCCCGCTCTCCCGCTCGCGTTTTGGCGCGCGTTGCAATCACGCGACGCGACGCTGCTACCGCTCTGGCAGCAATTGGCCCAGATCGAGGATCTGCGCGCGGCGAACGCATCGGCGTTCAACGTGCCGGTCGTCAAGTACGCGATGGACGTGTTGGGTCTCGCCGCCGGTCCGGTTCGGCCACCCCTCA
>JBOGUE010000473.1:0-14028 GCA_050695955.1 Thermomicrobiales bacterium
GGCATGAGGCGTGAGGCGTGAGGCGTGAGGCGCAGGGGTCGTTCGTCGTTCCCTCACGCCTCACGCCTATGCCCTAACGCCTACTCCGATACCGTCCAAGTCTCGGCCGCGTCGTAGTAGCGACCACCACCGGGAGCGGGCGTCCAGACGAAGTTGCCGACGTTGGTAGTGGCGCCGCCAAACCGGGTCGAAACCCACATCGGCGCCCAGTAGAGTTGCTCGTTCATGAGCTGGCAGATTTGCTGGTAGGTCCCGGCGCGCTCTTCGGCACTGGTCTGCTGGCGTCCCAGCGCGAAGAGCTCATCGATTTCCGCGTCCTTAATCCCGGAACGGTTCAGCACCGAGGGATTCGCTTCGACGGATTCGAAATGGGTCGACATGACGTCGGGATCTGGCCCGTTGGCCGCGCCCGCATATGTGATTTGCCATTCGCCCGGCTCGGCCACCACCTGATTGTAGGTCGGGACGTCGACCGCGCGAATCGTCATCTCGACGCCAACCTCAGCCAGGAACTGCTGAATCGTGACGAGGATGTCGGTCGAAAGTTGGTCGGTGTAATAGGTCACGACCTCGACCGGTTCGTTGGAGTCCCAGCCGGCTTCTTCAAGCAGTTGCCGCGCCTGCTCCGAGTCGGGCTCGTACGGCAGGACCTCGGCGGGGATAAATTGTTCGAGCAGGTAAGCACAGGGCACGACGGTGGCCTGCCCCTGGAAGAGCTGGTCGACGATGGCCGTGCGGTCGATGGCATACATGAACGCCTGCCGCACCTTGACGTCCTGGAATCGTGGATCGGTCAGGTTGAAGCCGAAGTAGTTGAGGACCTGTGACGGGCCCGAAAGGATCGTTAGCCCTTCCTCTTCCTCGAGCGCCAGCGCCTCGTCCGTCGAGAGGTAGGTGAACTGGATCTCGCCAGAGCGAAGCGCGATCACCGAGCTACCGGCCTCTGGGTAATACCGGTTGATGATCGTGTCCAGTTGCGGCCGGCCTCGCCAATACGCTTCGTAGGCGACGAGCTCGACGAACTCGGCGGGTCGATATTGGCTCCACATGAATGGGCCCGTGCCGATCGGGTTGGTGTACCACCAGTCTGACTGGACGAGGTCCGCCGGCGCGATGCTCTCGAGCGCGTGCTTCGGTAGCATGACCAGGAACGTGAAGGCATCGAGCAGCGTCGAGTTCCCTTGCTCCAGGGTCAAGACGACGGTGAGGTCGTCCGGGGTCGTGATCTCAGACACGCCCGCAAACTTGGCGCCAATATAGCTGGCGCTATCGACGTGGCTGGCCAGTTCGATCGTGAATTTGACGTCAGCCGAGGTGAACGGCGTGCCGTCATGCCAGGTGACGCCCGAGCGCAGTGTGATCGTGTACTGGGTGGCGTCCGGGCTGACCTGCCACTCTTCGGCAAGCTCGCCCTGGATCTGGGTGAACTCCATGTCGTAGAGCATGAGCTTCGAAAAATACTTCTCGAACCAGGTGAAGCCCGCGCCCGCTTGCAACGGGTTGAAGAGTTCCGGGGCGCCACCGGGGCCAACGTCGAACGCGCCCACCATCGTGCCGCCGCCAGCCGTCGGACTCGCCTGCCGCGCCAGAACGGCCGCGGGCGCAATCCCGAGCGCGACGATCGCGAAGAGTGCGGTGATCAGCATCCAACGAGAACCGCGAGAATGACGAGCAACCAAGGCCCACTCCTTCCTCACGTCGTACATCGACATCCGCGTCGCTATCGGCATGGGGCGCCCAGCGCCCGGTGTTGTTTCCGCGCCTCCTTTCGCTCCGGCCATCAACGGCCGGCAAATCTGTCGCACGTGCGCCCCGCGGTCTGTGGAGGGGGGCGGGTATGGTCAGGGTCAGGCGGCTCCGTCTGCCGCCAGCGGCTCCGGCAGTCGCTGCTGGATGCCATGAAAATGAGCAGCCATTGCCACTGAGGCAGCCGCTCCGTCTCCTGCCGCGATCGCGTCAAGGATGCGACGGTGATCGGCCGCGGTTACTCCCGGCGGCACGGACTCGAATCCCAACTCGTGATGCACGAGCGCAATCACGTCCCAAAAGGCTTGGAGCAGGCTCACCACCATCTGGTTCGCCAGCGGCCGATAGAGCGCCTCGTGAAACGCGCGATCCTCCTCCGGGAAGGTTTCGCCTCGTCCGGCGCGGTCCTCCATGCGCGAAAGCAGGTCCCGCAATTCGGCGACTTGTTCCAGCGTGTGCAATGCGGCGATACGCTGCACCAACGTCGATTCGAGAACCAACCGGATCTCCAGCAGTTCACGCACGGTCTGGACGGTACGCGACCGGTCCATCAGGATGCGAAAGGTCAGGCTCTCGACCAGTGGCTCGAGCGAAAAGTGGCCGACAAATGTCCCGGCGCCATGTCGCGTCTCGACGACGCCAAGGATCTGGAGCGCCTTCATCGCCTCACGCAGCGAGGGGCGACTGATGCCGAGCGCGCGGGCCAGATCGGCTTCGGCCGGCAGCAGTTCACCGGCGCGAAAGCCGCGTTCGAGAACGAACGCCTTGATCCGATCCTGAACGGTCTGATGCAGCAACTCGCGCTGGATCGCCGCGGGCCCCGCAACCATCTGCCACTCCTCCGCACCGTGGAAACTGACCGCTTTACGGCAGAGGTAAGACGTCTGATGAGTGACGCGAGTATAGCCCACGAAGTCACGGGGAGCAAGACCCTATCGATTTCCACGCAGCTCCTTCACGCCGGTCGCGGCCCCGCCGAGCATGAAACCGAGGTCACTGCCGCAGGTGATGAAGCGGAATCCACGACCGGCCAACTCTTTGGCTTGCGCCGGCGACGTGCCGGCGTAACCGGGGATCGTGCCTGTATTGGCGCAGGCGTGAAGCACCTTATCGACCGCCGCGATCACACGTTCGTCCTTTTCGCGGTCGCGTGGATGGATGCCCATCGAGAGTGAGAGATCGCTGGGGCCGATCCAACAACCGTCCACACCCGGCGTCGAGAGGATCGCCTCGGCGTTGGCGACCGCTTCGGCGCTCTCGATCTGAACCATGACGAGGATCTGATCGTCGATCGATTCCGCGTAGTCGTCGCCGTAGGTCGCGGCACGGCCCCACCCCCACGACCGCGTTCCGACCGGCGGGAATCGGCAGGCGTCGGCCGCGGCCTTCGCGTCCTCGGCGGTGTGAATCATCGGCACGATAATGCCGAGCATGCCCTCGTCGAGGAGACGACCGATCATCGTGTAGTCGTTGCGGGCGACGCGCGCCAGCGGTGTCGCCGCACCGCCCGACATCGCGACGAGCGAGGCGATCGTCGAGTCGGGGCCAAACGACCCGTGCTGGTTGTCGAGAAGGAGAAAGTCGATGCCGGTCCGCGCCATGCGCTCCGCGGCGAGCGGCGAGCCCAAACCCAACGCGTAGCCGAAGGCAGGATCACCTCGCAACATCTGCTGTTTCGCCGTGTTGGTGATTGCCATCAGATCTCTTCCCCTCCTCTTGCGGTTCGGACGTCGAAAACTGGCGGTCGTCATCGTAGAGCATGCAACGGGAACGCGCTCGCGGGATGCGAGTCAGCGTCGATCCGCCACGTGTGTGACCATCGACACCGATGGTTGATATTGGTAAGCTGCGGTCCACCGGCTGTTACGGACGGTTGGGACCATTCCAGCCTCAGGGAGGACTTTTTGTGACGCGGGCAACGACCGACACGAGCACCAGGATCGGGGTGACACTGCCGCGCCTCGACGGCGGCGATCTGAATCTTGCCGAAACGGGAGGCAAACAGACGCTGTTGTTCATGTGGGCCTCGTGGTGACGGTGCCGGGAGCAGTTGCCCGGGTGGCAACGGTTTTACGCCGCACACGTCGGTGACGACTTTGCATTGATCTCAGTCGCCGTCGACCACGCGGGAGCGGCTGCGCCGCGACCGTACATCGAGGCTGCCGGCGCGACCTTTCCGACGGTGGTGGATCAGCAGGCCGTGCTCAGCCGGCGGCTCGGTTTCAAAGTCGTACCGAACGGAGTCCTGTTGGACCGCGACGGCACGATTCGATGGGCCAAGTTCGGCGGATTCTCCATCGACAATCCCGACGACGTCGCCGTCGTCGAGCGATTCATCGCCGGCCACGACCCTGGTCCGAGTCCGGAGGAGCGACGGCCGTACGCGTTGGGCGCCATCGAGCAAGAATTGATCGAGACAAAGATCGCGCTCGGGCACGCATTGCTGGAGTCGGGACGCACTGACGATGCAGCGGCGGCTTGGCGCTACGCGCTCCACCTCGACCCTGAAAACTTCACGATCCGCAAGCAGATCTGGGCGATCGAGCACCCGGAGAAGTTCCATCCGGCGATCGACTTCGACTGGCAGAAGGTGCAACTGGCTCAGGAACGGGCGGCGGAGATCGCCTCGGGTTTTTGCGGACCCGACGGTTGCCCATTGCCGTGGGCGCACACGTCAGACGGCACGCCCCGCTGAGCGCCGCCGCCCGTTGCCGATCCATGACTGGGGAGCGGGTGGTATGCTGCCGACCGTGCCGGCACGCCCGAGTCGGGAGTTCGGAATTCGGAATTCGGAATTCGGAGTTCGGAGTTCGGAGTTCGGAGTTCGGACCACGGGAGGGTAGATCGGTCAACATGGTCATCATCGACGCGGACGTCCACGTCAACGACCAGCCGGCGGCGCTGGCGCCGTATTGCGACATGCCATGGCGCAAGTCGCTTGAGGCATTGGCGACCACCCCGGCCCGGTATCTTGACATTCCTGGCTATGCGCCGAATCTGAAACTCGATCCGCCGATCCCCGGCGGCCATCCGTACCGCTCGGTGAGCTCGGCGGTTGAGATGCGCGACGGCCTCTCCGCGCTCGGGATCGACGTCGGCGTTCTCTTCCCCGATCACCTCCTCCTCTTCGCGCCGATCCCAAACATCGAGTACGCGACGGCGCTTTCCCACGCCTACAATCGCTGGCTGATGGAGGAATGGCTGACGCGGGAGGAGGGCCTCTACGGCGCGCTGCTGGCCTGCCCGCAGAATCCGGAGGATTCGGCACGGGAGATCGAGCGGTATGGTAAGGAAGGCAAGATCGTCGGGGTCTACTTGCCGACGGCCGGCGTCAACCCGCTGTGGGGTCACCGGAAGTACGATTCGATCCTCGCCGCGGCCGAAGCAGCCGATCTCCCAGTGATCCTCCACAGCGTCACGATCGTCTCGCCGGCGTTCCCCTGCCAGCTCGACCAATTCGAGAACCACTTCGCCCGGCAGGTACTCTCGCACTCCTTCGCCATGATGGCGAACCTCGTCAGCCTCATGCACACCGGTGTCCTGGCCCGCTATCCACGTTTAAATGTTGTCTTCACCGAGGCGGGCATCGCCTGGGCGCCCTATATGATGTGGCGCATGGATACGTATCACCGAGAGTATCGGCGGATGGTGCCCGTGCTGGAGCATCGCCCGAGCGAGTACATGAAAGATCGGATGTGGTTCGCCACCCAACCGGTCGAGGAGCCGGACGATCCGACGCACCTCGTCGATACCATCCGCCACATCGGAGAAGATCGCATCATCTTCGCCTCCGACTGGCCGCACCACGACTTCGACCACCCGCGAGCCATTCAGCGTTTGCCGATGCCGCCGGAGACGAAGCGCAAGATCCTCGGCGAGAACGCACTGGCGCTCTTCCCGAAGATCCTGGCGGAAGATAGACGGCGAGAGGCAGTTCTCGGCGCCGCGTCTACCGTCTGAGGATCAGCATGGCTGAGTTCGTCGTCGGTGAAATTGGGGAGTTCCCGGTGGGTACGCACCGCGTCGTGAAAGCAGGCAAGGCCGAAGTCGGCGTCTTCAACGTTGATGGGTCCCTGCATGCCTTGCCGAACGTCTGTCCGCACCAAGCAGGCCCCCTCTGTCGAGGCTCTGTGGCTGGGACGATGGTTTGCAACGCGGAGACCGGTTTCCACCACGAATGGCGCCAGGACGGCGAGCTCGTGACTTGCCCGTGGCATGGGCTTGAGTTCGAGATTGCGACCGGACGTTGCCTGGCGTCGTCGCGGTACCGCCTGCGCACCTTCGACGTGCGCGTCGAGAACGATCAGGTGATTGTCTCGTTCTAGCTTAGAAGTGATCGAGCAGATCGGCGAAGCGTTCGAGCACGAGGAGCTGTCCAATCCCATGTGCCAAGTCTTGCTGCTCCAGACCCCACGTGTGCTCGTACGGGATGAAGACGGCATTGAGCCCGGCCGCCAGCGCCGGATTGATGTCGGACTTCGGCGAGTTGCCGACCATCCAGGTATGAGCCGGGTCGCTGGCAAGCTCGCCCAGGAGATGGAGGTAGGCTAGCACGTCCTTCTCGGCCACGATCACCTGCCGGCAAAAGTAGCCAGCTAGCCCCGAGCGATCGATCTTCAATCGTTGCTCGTCGTCGTTGCCTTTGGTGAACAGACTCAAGTCGTGGCGGTCGGTCAGGACCTGAAGGGTCTGTTCAACGCGGTCGAGCGGTTCCATCGGTTGCCTGAGAATGCGTTCGCCGAGGCCGATGACGATCGCCAAGTCACCGTCGTCGATCTCGCGTTCGGCTAATCGCTCGTAGCACGCCTGAAGACTGCGCGCGAAGCTCCGCGAGCCGTAGCCACCAGTTTTGGCGGCCGCGGTCTGGATCTCGTCAAGGACCGCGCGCACCCCGGCCCGCGATAGCGACGAGTGATTGAGGAAGTCAATGAACTCTTCGACGGCGCGTTCGAAGTAGATATTGTTGTGCCAGAGTGTATCGTCGGCGTCGATGATCAGATGCTGGCGCGATGCGCCATTCAAACGAGTCTCCATGTCGATCTCTCTCTGAGGCGGCGCCAGATCGGACACGGCCAATCCGCGCCCGTGTTAGCATGATGCCCCCAAACGAGCGACGGTGTCCATGATTCGCCGTCGCCGCGGGAATGCAATCGGAGGCAAGGCGTCGCCTGGCCAATACGATCTGGAGGGTAGATGAGATGAGGGTGCGTTTCCACCATCTTTTGGTCGTCGCCACGCTGATCGGCCCAATGATCGCGGGTCTCGGCACGATGCGGGCCAACGCGCAAGGTGAGGTCGAGCCACTCAAGCTCGGCGTGCTCCTGCCATTCACCGGCGACTTGTCGGACTTCGGGCCACCGATGTTCAACGCGGCCGAACTGGCGGTGTCGGAGATTAACGAGGCGGGCGGCGTCAACGGCCAGCCGATCGAGATCGTGCAGGGCGACTCGGCGACCGCGCCCCAGCAGTCGGTCGAAGAGGCACGACGGTTAATCGAGATCGAGGGCGCCCACGCGCTCGTCGGCCCTGCTGCCAGCGGCACGTCGCAGCAGGTCGCGGAAAGCGTCACGGGGCCGGGCAGCATCCTCGAGATTTCGCCGTCGGGCACATCGCCAGCGCTGACGACGGCCAACGACAACGACTTCTTCTTCCGCACGACGATTTCTGATGCCGCGCAGGGTCAGGTGTTAGCGGCCGTAACGCAGGAACAAGGCTTCGCCACGGCCTGCACGATGTACCTCAACAGCTCGTACGGCCAGGGCCTGAACGACGCCTTCGTTGCGTCCTACGAAGCCCTAGGGGGTCAGGTGACGGCCCAGGTGCCGCACGAGCAGGAGCAGGCCACCTTCACGTCCGAAATTGCGACCTGCACCGAGGCCCAACCCGACGTCCTGGTCACCATCAGTTATCCGGAGAGCCTCGGCGTTTACCTCCGGGAGGCGCTCGAATCGGGCAGCGTCAGCAACTTTATCTTCTCGGACGGCGCCAAATCCCCCGAACTCTTCACGGAGCTCGGCTGGGAGTCGTTCGCGGGGATGCACGGCACCAATCCGGGCGCGCCGGAGACCGACCAGGGGGCCGCATTCGACGAGGCGTATACGGCGGCGTACGGTGCACCGCCCGCGATTCCGTATCTCCGCGAGAGCTATGACGCGGTCTACCTGATCGCGCTGGCGGCCGAGAAGACGGATTCGGTCGACTCGGTGGCGATGCGGGACGCGCTGCGCGACCTGGCGAATGAACCGGGCGAGGTGGTGAATCCCGGCGTCGAGGGTTGGCAGGCCGCGGTCGCGGCGCTCGATGCCGGCACCGAGATTAACTACGAAGGCGCCGGTGGTCCAGTTGACCTGGACGCCGCTGGCGACGTTGCCAAAGGCACGATCGTCGTCTGGCAGATCGAGGGCGAGGCGATCGTCGACGTCGATCGGCGCGATGTCGACCTGACCGAAGGCGCGGCGAGCGGTTCGCCGGTGGCGTCGCCGACAGGCGGGTAGCAGCTTCGCGAGCGCGTTCGCGGCGTTGAAAACCCGGGCTGAAGGCCCGGTCTACCTACGCACGACGAAGTCCCGCCGGGACTGTGGAATTGAGGTTGTGTGCCACAGTTCCGGCGGGACTTCGTACGTTGAGTCCTGGGTTTTCAACCCTGGGATCCCCACCCTAACTCGGCTTGGAAGACTCCGTGCGGCGCATCATTTCCATGCGGCGGTCGAGCCAGCGGGAGACGCGGGCTCGTTCGGGGAGGAGGCCGCGGGGGTTGGCGAGCAGGACGACGACGATGAGGGCGCCGACGAAGAAGTCGCGGATGTGGAAGATGCGGCTCTGGATGAAGGCCGGCAGATCGTAGCCCTGGATTTGGAGGGTGATCGACCAGAGTCCCCAGATCACGTAGGCGCCGACGATGGCGCCGGCCGTGTTGCCACTGCCCCCAACGATCAGCATCGCCCAGAAGATGAACGTGCCGAAGAAGTGGGTGAACGCTTCAGGGGTGACCGCCCCTTGCTGGAAGGCATAAAAGGCGCCGCCAGCGCCCATCAAGGCCGCGCCGAAGACAAATCCCTGCAACTTGAAGCGAAAGACATCCTTACCGGACGCGGCGGCGGCTTCCTCGTCCTCCCGAATCGCGCGCAGGACTCGGCCCCATGGCGAGCGCAACCCGAGCTCGACCATCAAGTAAACGAGGGCGAGCACCGCGAGCACGAGGGCGAAATAGAGGTACTTATAGTTGTCAGAGCTGACCCAGCCAGCGAAGGGGCGCGGGATCCCGCCGAGCCCGCGCGTGCCGTTCACCAACCCCTGTTCCTCGATCACGATCCGGCGTAATAACTCGGCGATGCCGATCAGCGCAATCGCCAGATAGTCTTCCCGCAAGCGCAACGTCGCCAAGCCGAGGAGCAACGCCAGGATCGCGGAGAACGCGGCAGCGGCGACAACGGCCACGGCGAACGGCAACCACTCTTGCCCGCCGAGGCCCGGCAGCACGGAGAGCGCATCCCCGAACCCTCCGACATAGGTCGAGAACTCATCGTCGGCCGGAGGAACGGTGAAGATCGCCGCGGTGTAGGCGCCGATCATGAAGAAGGCAACGACGCCGAAATTGAAGATGCCGGTGTAGCCCCACTGAATGTTGAGCCCGATGCAGATGATCGCGAAGATGGCGGTCGTCGTCAGCGACGGGACAAGGAAACCGACGACCGCGCCGCCATCGCGCGCCCGCTCCAGCGGAAGGGCAACCAGTAAGATCGACACCATTGCGATGATGACTGTCGCGAGCGACCTTGACCGTTGCAACATCAGGCCCGAACTCCAAATAGGCCGCGTGGCCGAATCAGGATCACCGCGATCAAGACGACGAAAGCAACCGAGATCTTATAGCCGGGACTGATGATGCCGATCGCTACGGTCACTTCGCTGACGATGCCGACGATCAGCCCGCCCAGAAACGCCCCGTGCGGGCTGCCGATGCCGCCAAGGATAGCGGCCGCGAAGATCGGCAGCAGAAGGATGAAGCCAAGCTCGAGTTTGAGTTGGGATTGCAGCGCGAGCAGGCTGCCGGCGACCGCGATCAACGACCCGCCGATGATCCACGTCCAGCGGGTAACGTCGGCGGTGACGATGCCGCTGGCGCGGGCGAGATCGCGGTTGTCCGCCATGGCGCGCATTGCCTTGCCGAGCTTGGTCCGGTAGAGGAGGAGATAGGCGCCGCCCGCAATGAGGATCGAGGCGGCAAGGATGAAGAATTGATCGACGACGATTCGCGGCAGGCCGGGCAGGTCGATGGTGTCGCGGATGCCGGTGGTGTACTTGCGCGTGGTCGAACTCCAGATCAACAACATCAAACCGCGCATCGAGATCGCGACGCCGAGCGAGGCGACGGCGATGAAAGCCGCACCCGCGCCCCGCCGGTGAAGCGGCTGGTAGACCCAGCGGTCGATGGCGAGGAGCACCGGGACGGAGAGTGCTGCCGCGGCCAGGATCGCCAGGAGCAATCCATAACCGAACGAGAATCGCCAGATCGGCTCGGAGGCGCCGGGGAGTTGGTCGAGCCGAATCGGCGACAGCGTATCGCCCTCGCGACTGCCAACGACTGTGCCGGTGAGGGCGAAGAACGCGAGGTAGGCCGCGACCATCATCGCGTCGCCGTGGGCGAAGTGGGTGGTCTTCGTGATGCCGTAGATCAGGGTGAGACTGACGGCGGCAAGCGCGTAGATGCTGCCGACAATGACGCCGGTGACGAACTGATCGGTATGCGCGACGGCGGCCCAGACGGCGAATGCCGTGATCGCACCCCAGAGCAGATAACCGCGCGAAGGCCCGGCCAGCCACGACCGGGCGTCGCGACCGGTGGTTGCTGCCCGTTCCGGGGCTTCGACCTGTGAGACCGCTCGTGCCATCGGCCGACCTTACGCTCCGAGATAGAGGCGGCGCACGTCGTCGCTCGCCAGCAACGTTGCCGCGGGCCCTTCGAACCGATTCTCGCCGGAGGCCAGCACGTAGCCCCGGTGGCTGATCGAGAGCGCTTGCCGCGCGTTCTGCTCGATCAGGAGGGCGGCGGTGCCATGCGCGTTGATCTCGACGATTTTGGCGAAGACCAGCTCGACCATTTGGGGCGAAAGGCTGGCCGACGGCTCGTCCAGGAGCAGAATCTTCGGGTCGAGCATCAAGGCGCGGGCGACGGCGAGCGTTTGGCGCTGCCCGCCGGAGAGTCGACCCGCGCGCTCCGACAAGCGGTCGGCGAGCACCGGGAAGAGTTCGAGTACCCGCGCGATGCGATCTTCCACGCCGTCCGTGCGCGTGAAGCCGCCCATTTCGAGGTTTTCGCGCACGGTCAGGCTGGCAAAGATGTTGTCAGTTTGGGGCACGTAGCCGACACCCATGCGGACGAGGGTCTCCGGCGCGAGGCCGGTGACGTCCTCGCCGTCCAGGTGAACCGATCCCCCGCGCACTGGGAGGAGGCCGAAGATCGCCTTGATCAGGGTCGATTTGCCCGCACCGTTCGGTCCGATAATGGTGACGATCTCACCGGGCGCCACGCGGATCGAGACGCCACGCAAAATCTGCACCTCGCCATACCCACTGACGACGTCGTTCGTGGCGAGCACTGGCGTCTCTTGAGTCAGAGCCAGAGCTTGCGCCGTCACCGGTACTGGCTCCCCAGGTAAGCTTCGAGCACCTGCTGGTCGCGACTCATCTCGTCGAACGTCCCTTCAAAGATGGGCGTACCCTGACTCATGACGATCACCGGATTGCAGAGTCGCGCCACCAGATCCATGTCGTGCTCGATGATGAGGTAGGTGGCGCCCTCGGCCCGGCTCTGCTCCTCGATGCAGCGGACGAGGTGTTGCATCAAGACCCGGTTGACTCCCGCGCCTGGCTCGTCGAGCAGCACCAAGCGGGACCGCACCATTAATGTTCGCGCGAATTCGAGGAGCTTCTTCTGGCCGCCGGAGAGATTGGCGGCGTAGGCGTCTCGCAGATGGATGAGGTTGACGTATTCCAGAACCCAGAGCGCGCGGTCGATGATCTCGTTTTCCTGCCGCTCGACGCGGCCGGGGCGCAGCCAGGCGTTCCAGATCTGCTCACCCGACTGATTCTTGCCGCCGATCATGAGATTTTCGAGCACAGTCATTGTCGGGATCGGACGGGGAACTTGAAAGGTCCGCGCCAACCCTCGATGAAAAACGTCGTGCGGTCGGAGGCGGGAGACGGCCCGGCCCTCGAAGGTGATTGCACCGGCGTCCGGCCGGAGGAACCCCGCGATCAGATTCAGCAACGTCGTCTTGCCAGCGCCGTTAGGTCCGATCAGCCCGGTGATCGTACCGGGACGAATGCCCAGACTGCAATTATTGACCGCCCGCAGGCCGCCGAACGATTTGGAGACGGCCTGGCAGGACAGGATCACGTCATCGGCTACCGACGCCTCTCCATCCGCGGTGGTATTCACGTGCGCCACGGGCGCTACCACAGTGTTTCCTCGTTCCTATCATTAGCCGTCGAGGTCGCCTGCACGGCGACGAGACCACGCACAGCATCGCGAGAGACCGGCGGCGATCCAGCGCCGACCAACCACAGCGCGTCCACACCCTTCGCGACGTGTGACGCGGAAGGATAGCATCCCACGGTCGTCATAACGACCAGGCGCACCGGTTATGCGTGGGTGGGAACAACCAGGCGCTCGGGGCGGAAGAGAGCGAGACGTTCGTCAATTTCGCCCGCCAGAACTTCCCGGCTCACCAAACGGGCGAGGAGCGGGCCAAGCGTGACGCCGCTGTGGGTGACGGCGAGATAAAGCCCATCCGCTCCGGGCGCCGGCCCGACGACTGCGTACTCGTCGCCGGGGATAGCGCGATAGGCGACGCGCGCGGTCTCGATCGGCGTGCCCGCTAGTCCAGGCAAGATCCGTGCGACGCGCCCGAGCAACTCCTGGCGGATCGCGTCGTCCACCGGCTCGCCGGGCTGCACCCGCGCGTCGAAATCGGCGTGGCGCATCATCACGCGGCCGGCGCCGTCCGGCCGGATGTTCGTTCCCTCGTCGTGGTGGACAGCACGCAGCCGTACCGCCGCCGGGGCGGTGACGACCACCATGCCGACCGTCGGCGCCATCGGCAGCTCGATGCCGGCGAGCCGCGCCAGTTCATCCGACCAACGACCCGTGCAACTGACGACGACGTCGGCGTCGAGCCGTTCCCCGCGGTTGGTTTCGACGCCAATGATACAATCGCCATCCCGCAGCAGGCGTTCAACCCGTGTGAAGCACTTGACCACGGCGCCGGCCGCTCGCGCCGCGGCGACCAACACACCGACGGCATGAACGGGATCGATGAATCCCTCGCTCGGGTAGTACGCGAACTCGTGCACACCGCTTGGCGCAACCAGGTCGGGCTCGAGTGCGGCGAGTTCGCGAATCGGCAGGAGCTCGGCCGGATAGCCCCAGGAACGAAGCCTGTCGACCTTTTCGCCGAGTACGTGCGCGCCGCCTGCCGTTGCGGCCCACTCGGTGTTCCCAGTCAGATGGAGCCATTCGGCCGTGCCGAACTCGTCATGCAGCCGGTGGTATTCGTGCATGCCGCTGACGTTGAGTAGGTGATACGCGAACGGCGGCTTGTCGTTGGCGTTGAGCCAGGCGAAGCTGGCGGAGGTCGTGCCGCCGCCGAAACGGTCGGCATCGAGCAGCGTGACGCACGCGCCGCCCTGCGCCAGTCGATACGCCATTGCCGCGCCGACAATCCCGCCACCGACCACGATGACTCGCACGTTCACGGATCCCTTCTCCTCCACCCGACTGTCACGACAACGACTGATCGAGCTTGCGCAGCAACAGCAGAAGTTCCTGCTGCTCGGATTCGGCTAGCACGGCGAACTTGGTCGCAACGGCGTCTTCTTGTTGCGGCACCGCGGCGTCGGCAATTGCTCGCCCGGCCGAGGTGAGAAAGAGGCGATAGGCGCGACCATCCTGTTCGCGCCGGAGGAAGCCGCGACGTTCCAGTTTGGCCAGCAATTGCGATACATTGCCCTTGGTGACGAGCAATTTATCCGCCAACTGCTGCTGGCTGATGCCCTCGTCAGCCCTGAGTTGGGCGAGGACGTCGAACTGCGCCACGCTGAGTTCCCAGCGCCGAAACAGCTCCGCCGACGACCGATCGATCTTCTGGTAGGCGCGGGCTAGCCGCATCCAAGCCAGCACGGCTGGTCGCCTGGTCGATCGCTGCCGATCTTCCTCCCCGTGGTCGTCGTCATCCATGCCGGTAGTTTGGGCCTAAACGGCAGGACGTCAAGCTGCAGATC
>JBOGUE010000474.1:0-3627 GCA_050695955.1 Thermomicrobiales bacterium
GCTATGAAGCTAATCTGGTCGTCCTCAACGATCTTCATCGCGTCGACGTTGCGCTCACGCTCTTCCAGGGAAAGGTTGTCGCTCGCGACGGCGCCTATCTCTTCGACGCACCCGCCTACGAGCCGCCAGCGTCACTGATGCAGACAGTTCGGATGGCCCCACTCTTGCTCTCTGACCTCCGGCTCGACCTCAGCAACGCGCGCACCGCTGTCAAGGTCGTTTCGGGTCAGATCGTTACCCAGGCGATCGACGTTGACCCTTCGGAGCGAGACGGGCAGGCTGTTGCCGACACGGACCGCGACCTGCTGAAGCTCGTCTGCGTCGAGCGCCACCACGCCACCGGTCGAGTCGGTGTCAGCTACGTCCAGGGGTTCGGCCTTCGACATGGCGGGCTCGCCAGTACGATTGCTCACGACGCGCACAACATCGTTGCGGTCGGTGTCGACGACGTCGATATTCTGGCCGCGATCGCTACGGTCGCCGACAGCCAGGGGGGCATCGCTGCCATAGCGGATGGCAAGGTTCTTGGCCACCTGCCTCTCCCTATCGCTGGACTCCTCTCCGACCGGCCGCTGGAAGAAGTCGCCGCCACCTACGCCGCGCTGGAAGAAACCGCAAAGACCCTTGGCAGCCCACTGCCATCTCCGTTCGGCCTCCTTGCATTCATGGCGCTCTCCGTGATTCCCGAAGCACGGGTCACCGACCGTGGGTTTATCAGGGTTGGGTAGGCTCGGGCGGTCCACCCCATGATTCCAAGCCACGACGAGGAATCGTCCCGGACTCCGGTTCGTGTGATGAGGACGGGATTCCTCTCTACGATCGGAATGACGGGATGACAGATCGAAATGACGAGGTGAGCGATCGGCATGACGGGGGGCGATCGGGATGACGGGAGCTGGCGATCGGAATGGTGGGAGGTTGCGTGCTCGTTCTGCTACGAGTTCGTGTCAGTGATACACTAACGTCATGAAGACGATGCTTGCGCCCACGGGCGCTCTCCCGCCTCCGTTTGAGTTGCCCCTGACTGAACTACTGCTCGAGCCGTCCGTTGCAGCATCACTGCCGCGGCGGGAATACGACGTGGTCGTGGTCGGCGCCGGCGTGGCCGGATTGGCCTTCACCTTACGTCTGCCGGATTCGGTCCGCGTCGCGCTGCTGACCAAAGGTTGGCTTGGCGAGAGCAATACCCGCTACGCCCAGGGTGGACTCTCCGCCGCGATCGGGCTCGACGACTCTCCCGCATTGCACGAGGCGGACACGATCGCCGCCGGAGCGGGTCTCTGTGATCCTGAGGCCGTACGGGCGCTAGTCGATGGCGCCCCCGAGGCGGTCGCTTGGTTGCTCGCCGCCGGCGCGCGATTCGATCGCGATGCGGCATCCGGTGAATTGCATCTGGGACGGGAAGCGGCGCACAGTCGCCGCCGCGTGTTGCACGCCGGCGGCGACGCCACCGGCGCGGAAATCGAGCGCGCGCTGGTCGCCGCTGTCCGGTCTCGACCGACGGTTGATGTCCACGAGGACGCATTCGCCGTGGACTTGCTCGTCGACGATCATCGGGTCGCCGGCCTGATAGCGGAACTCGACGGCGAACCAGGGCTGGTCCGCTTCGAGTCGCCGCTGGTCGTGATCGCGGCCGGCGGCGCCGGACAACTCTGGGCCACAACCTCGAATCCATCTGGCGCGACCGCGGATGGGTTGGCGATGGCGCTGCGGGCTGGGGTTGCGGTTGCGGATCTCGAGTTTGTGCAGTTCCACCCGACCGTGCTCGCGCTTCCCGGCGCCGCGCCGTTTCTTGTTTCCGAAGCGGTGCGCGGCGAAGGCGCCTATCTGCGCGACAAGTACGGCGCGCGATTCATGCCCGCGATCCACCCCCAGGCAGAATTAGCGCCGCGTGACGTCGTCGCCCGCGCCATTCAAGGCCAAATGGCACTCGGCGCCGCCGACCACGTTTTCCTCGACCTCCGCCACCTCGACGGCGCGTTGACTCGGCAGCGCTTTCCCACCATCCGCCGGCAGCTCGCCGACCTTGGTCTCGATCTCACCGAGGACCTTATCCCCGTCGCGCCCGCCGCCCACTACTGTATGGGTGGCATCGTCGCCGGCACCACGGGGGAAACGAGCCTGCCCGGTCTCCTTGCCCTCGGCGAGGCATCCTGCACTGGCGTCCATGGCGCGAATCGCCTTGCCAGCAACTCTCTCCTTGAAGGTCTCGTTTTCGGTCTTGCCGCGGCCAATCGGGTGATGGGACACGGAGGACGCGAGATGGCGATGCCAACGGCCGCTCCGAATCACGACACCCATCACCTGGCACTCATCACCCAGTACCAATCTGTTCTCCGGCTTCGCTTACAGCGCGCAATGAGCAGGGACGTCGCCGTCGTCCGCGACGCCCATGGTCTCGCCGCGGCATCACGAGAAATCCAAGCGGGCGTCGCCGAACTTGACCAGCACCGCGCGGACCACCGATCAATCTGGGAACTTCACAATATGGCACTGGCGGCCAGCGCCATCATCGCCGCGGCATCCCTCCGTGAGGAAAGCCGCGGCGCGCACTTCCGCTCCGACTTTGCAGATATTGACCCATCGCTCGACGGACATCACCTCGTTTGCCAATCGGACGATGCGGAACAGGGCTGGTATTTCGGTCAGTTGGCCGGCGTCCTGGGCGAAGTAACAACTCCGGCGTGACCTCGGACTGCCTGGCGATTGCACAGTTCGCCACTACAGTTCCGTGCTGTTTGCTCTCTTCGCTGAAGCCGTCAGATCCACTCCAAGCTGCCAACCCAAGAACGCCAGGTGGTCGGCTGCCTCAGCAATGCGCTTGCTCAGTGGTTTGCCGACGCCGTGGCCGGCCTGGGTCTCGGCCCGCAGCAAGATCGGCCGCTCGTCGCCGCCGGACGTAGCCGCTTGGAGCAATGCCGTCATCTTGCGGGCATGCAGCGGGTCGACCCGGCTATCTTGCTCGGCCGTGGTCAACATCGTCGCGGGGTAACAGGTTCCATCGACCACGCGATGGTACGGTGAATAGGCGTAGAGCCAGCGAAATGCCGCCGCGTCCTCGGCCGAACCGTATTCTGGGATCCAGAGCTTGGCGATGCTGAAGTGGTGATAGCGGAGCATGTCCAACAGCGGCACCGCACAGATCACGGCCCGAAACAGTTCCGGCCGCTGCGTCAGCGCCGCGCCGACCAGCAAGCCGCCGTTGCTGCCGCCGACGATCGCGAGCTTCTTCGGGTTTGTATATCCCTGATCGATCAACCACTCGGCAGCGGCGATGAAGTCGTCAAAGACGTTCTGCTTGTGGCCGAGCATGCCGGCGCGGTGCCACGCCTCGCCGTACTCGCCCCCGCCTCTCAGGTTTGGCATCGCGAAGACGCCGCCTTGCTCCAGCCATGCGAGGATCGGTCCCCGAAAACTCGGCGTCAGGCTGATATTGAATCCGCCGTAGGCGGTCAGGTAAGTTGGGTGGTCGCCGGACAGTTCAAGCCCGTGCCGGTGGACGAGGAACATCGAGATCGAGACGCCGTCCTTCGACGGATAATGCACTTGCCGCACCGCGATCGACGCCGGATCGAAGCCGACCGGCGGCGGCAATGGCGAAAGCGGCTGCCGCTCTCCAGTCTCGAC
>JBOGUE010000475.1:0-8689 GCA_050695955.1 Thermomicrobiales bacterium
GGGCCAGATCCTCGAGCAGGGCGAGCGCGTCTTCTTCGAGCATCCGCGCGGCAAGTGTCTGGGCACGTTCGGCGTCCCCGTTGGCAACCGCGTCGCGGATGCCGTCGAGCAGTGATTCCTCGAGTGCGACGCCGCCGTCATACGGCGATCCCATTTAGGCGCCGGCCCGGTTGCGAGCGCTAACGGTCAGCCGGCGCGCGGCGCACGGCAGAACGGACCAGCTTGGCAACGCGGGCAGGAACCTGTGGCTCGTTTCGCGGCGAGGTATCGGTGTCGACGCGGGCCTGCACGTCGGGGGACGCCTCGTCCGTGCGGACAGAAACGGGAATCGTGTGAACGACCGGCCGGTCGTCGTCGCAGGTGATGTAGTAGCGAATGTTCTTCGCCATGGGTGCACCGCCTTTCGGTCCGGGTGATTCCCCGGCACGCTCTCCCCGGTGGCCCGGGGCAGGCAGCGCGTGGCGATCAAGTGATCAACAGGCGGCGCTCAGCACCCGGGGGACGGGGTCTCGAGATCGCTGGACTACGTGACTACTGCCGGCGTCCAACGCCGCTCCCTTCACGGGTCCGAAGCGAGCCGGCCATCGCACTGAAGCGCAACGGCGCCTGGTGTGGCTCGCATGCCAAAACCGGGCACGAGGTCCCGGACCTCCACAGAGTACCGCAGGGGCTTCGACTCCGTCAATGTGATCAGAGCGACGACCGGCGAAAGTGATTTACAGCCGTGCCGACCGGTCGTATACTGGCAACAGCCGGGGAGCTGGAGGCGGACGCCTTCGGCTCCTTATCCATTGCTACCGGGCGCCCCCTCGGGTTTCCTGGAGTCACACACTCGCGCGGTCGCGATTGGGGCCTCGCCGGCTTCCGCCGGGCGGGGTTGCCGCTGGTAGACATGCCCTGCCGACGACCGGCCGGCCTGGCCGGGGCGTGGCGTCTTGTGTGGCGAGCGTCATCCGGCGAAGAAAGGACGGGTCGTATGGTCAAAGAACGTATGCTCTGGCTGACGCCGGCCGGGAAAGTGAAGCTGGAAGAAGAACTGCATCATCTGGTCACCATCAAGAAGCCTAATCTCTCCACTCGAATTGCCGAAGCGACCGAGCATGGCGACATCTCCGACAACAGCGAGTATGAAGGGATGAAGGACGACTTCGCCCACATCGAAGCTCGCATTCGTGAGTTGGAACACACGCTGGAGCGCGCCGAGATCGTCGAACACCCGACTGACGAAGGCCGCGTCGGCTTCGGCTCGACGGTGACTATCCGGGATAGCGACGGCATCGAGGAGACGTGGACACTGGTCAGCCACGAGGAAGCCGACACGCGGGAGGGCACGATCTCGACCGACTCTCCCGTCGGCCATGCCCTCGTCGGCCGCGGCGTCGGCGAATCCGCCGCCGTGGAAACGCCCGGCGGAGAGATCGTCTACACTGTCATCGGCATCGCCTAGGCGATCTCGCCAAGCATTGCGGGCGATTGATCGCCACGAACCGCGCCGGGTACCGCGTTGCGGGCGCCCGGCGCTTTGTTGTCCGGCACAAGGGTCGCGGGTGTGAGCTCGCGAAAAGAGCGGCGAGACATTCATGGACCATTCGCTTTCGGAACTGCAAGAGCAGCGTCGTCTGAAGGCCGACGAGTTCCGCTCGCTGGGGATCGATCCCTATCCGACGCGTTCAACGCGTACGCACACGACCGCCGCGGCACACGCTCTTTTCGCGGTGCGCGAGGCTTCGCGGCGCCCTGAAGATGCCGCGACCGCGGCGGTGACGGTGGCCGGCCGCGTTGTCGGCAAACGCCATATGGGCAAGACCGTATTTGCCCACGTCCGAGACGGTCACGGTGAGCTACAGCTCTACCTCCGCCAGGACGAGCTGAGCGAGGAGTTCGAGCGGTTCCTGAAGTTGATCGACCTCGGCGATTGGGTGGAGGCCAGCGGCGACCTCTTTCGGACGAAGACCGGGGAGGTCTCGGTTCGCGTCGCGTCGTTTCGGGTGCTGTCCAAGGCGCTCAACGCTCCGCCCGAGAAGTGGCACGGGTTACAGGACGTCGAGCTGCGCTATCGTCAGCGCTATGCCGACCTGATCGCCAACGCCGACGTCCGGAGCGTCTTCGTGATGCGCGCCAAGATCATCACGGCGATGCGCCGCTTCTTGGACGAGCGCGGCTACCTCGAGGTGGAGACACCGGTTTTGCAGCCGTTGTATGGCGGTGCGGCAGCGCGGCCTTTCACGACCGTTCACAATACGCTGGACCAGACCTTCTATTTGCGCATCGCCGATGAGCTCTACCTCAAGCGCCTCATCGTGGGCGGCTACGAACGCGTCTACGAAATCAGCAAGGACTTCCGGAACGAAGGGATGGACAAGGTCCACTCGCCCGAGTTCACGATGTTGGAGTTCTATGAGGCGTTCGCCGATTACGAGTCGATTATGGAATCGGTCGAGGAGATGCTCGTGCGGGTGGCGGAGGCAGCGCTGGGTTCGCAGCGGTTCGTCAACCAGGGAAATGAGATCGATCTGGCCAATCCTCGGCCCTGGCCGCGCATCACCCTGCGCGATGCGATCCTGAGCGCCAGCGGCATCGACTACACCGCCTATCCCGACCAACAGGATCTCCTGCGCGTGGCACGCGAGGCGGGAGCCAACGTCGAAACCGGGACGGTCTGGCCCCGCATCGTCGACGAATTGCTGACGCGGTTTGTGCGGCCCTATCTGATTCAGCCAACCTTCCTCATCGACTACCCTGTCCAACTCTCGCCACTCGCCAAACGCAAGCCGGACGACCCGACACACGCCGAGCGGTTTCAGGTCTATATCGGTGGCGGCGAGTTCGCCAATGCGTTCACCGAACTCAACGACCCGCTCGATCAGCTTGCCCGGTTCCTTGATCAGCAGGCCGACCGCGACGCGGGTGACGAGGACGCGATGCCAATCGATGAGGACTACGTCAACGCGCTGATGTACGGCATGCCGCCGACCGGCGGCGTCGGCATCGGCATCGACCGCTTAACGATGTTGCTGGCCGACCAATCGAGTATCCGCGACGTCATCCTCTTTCCGGCGATGCGGAAGCTGCCGGCCGACTAGCGCCGCGGACCGGTGTTTCCCGCGTGGCCGCGGTATGATTGCAGTCATAGATTGGAGCAGAGGCGGCGCGATCGCCGGTGCAATCACCGCACACGCGCCGGAGTGTGACGGGAGATGGTCATGTCAGACAACGAGTACCAGAAAGACTACGGACCGATCGACCGGCTGCGCGAGGCGTCGGGCATCTACGAGCTCGGCTTCGACCAGGAGTCGATGAAGGGCTTCATGCTGCCCTTCATTATCGTCATCGGGATCGGGCTGCCGCTCGGCCTCTTGATTTGGCTCTGGCTGTAGCGGCCGCGTTGCCAATCGACTCCGACACGCGTCCCAGGCACCCGCGTGGCGCCTGTTCGCTTGCATCCAACACATCGCCCGCTATGCTGTGAGTAGAGATCAGCGGCCGGATCGAGCGGCGTTCGACGAGTCGCGAGTAGATTGAAGCAATGGAGCAAGGGAGATCGCGCGTGCGTGCCGTGGTAACGATGGCGACCGCTTTGTTGATCGCGTTGGCCGGCGCCTCAACCGCCGCGCCTACCTCCGCGCTGAGCGCCACGAATCGCTACTACGTCGAGGATACCGGGCACATCCTGGCCGAACCGTTCTTGACATTCTGGGCGCACCGTGACGGCAAGCAGCGACTGGGATTGCCGGTGACCGAGCCGGTCTCGATTCGCGACCGGCCAGCGCAGTACTTCGAGTTCGGCGTCTTGCGGGCGCGGTCGACCTCGGCAGACGATCCGCTGATCGAGGCGATGCCGGCTGGGTCAGACCTGCTTGCCGCGCGGCACGACCCCGCGCGCCTCGTCACCGGTCGACGGGTCGGCGGGGACAGGGCGGCGTCGAACTTCCGGTCGCGTGGCGAGCCCGAGAACAACCGCGTGCATTTCGACGAGACAACCGGGCACACGATATCCGGCCGTATCCTTGGGTCGTACGAGGATTTCGGGGGGGCGGAACACCTCGGGCGGCCGCTCTCCGAGTCATACGTCGCGGGCGGCATGCGCGTCCAGTGGTTCGAGCGTGGCCGGTTGCAATGGCGACTGGGCAATGACCGTGTAGCGCTTGCTCCCGTTGGCCTGGAGCTGGCTGTGGCGCGTGGCGTGGCCACCGGTCGCGTCTCGGGCGACGACCTGGCGCTCTACGACCCAGGGCGGTTTCGGGGTTACGCCGGAGACGGCACGATTCCGCGGGCCATTGGTCCGTTCGAACCGGTCGAGATTCGGATTCCGGCAATCAACATCGACGCGAAGATCGAGCAAGTGCCGATCGTCAATGGGGCCATGGCGGTGCCGCGGGACGCGTGGAACGTCGGGTGGTATCCCACGATTTCGACCCCCGGTGAGTTCACCAACGTCGTGCTGGCAGGTCACCGGGATTGGTGGAACATCGGTCCTGTCGTCTTCTACAACTTGGAGCGATTGAACCCCGGCGACAAGGTATATCTGCTGGCGGAGGACGGCGCCGGCTATACCTATCAAGTCGTCGAACGCTGGATGATCGATGGCGACACCCCCGCCGGCGAGGTCGTTTCCGATACGGGAACTGAGACGCTGACGCTGATCACGTGTGGCGGCGCGTTCAACGGCGCCGAGTACGAAAATCGGGTAATTGTTCGCGCCGAACGCATTTAACGAGATCGTAGCCATGTCGCTTGTTGCATCCACACCAATCGTTCGGTGATCGCGACCCATTCGTTGTCCCCGACCCGTTGGCACAGGTACTCCCTTGCCTGGGGCGAGCGCACGCTTGTGATGGCGATCGTCAACGCCACGCCCGACTCGTTTAGCGGCGACGGCATCGGCGGCGATGTCGAAGCCGCGGTTGCCTTGGCGGATGATGCGGTCGCGGCGGGCGCGGACCTGATCGACCTTGGCGCCGAGTCGACACGCCCTGGTCATGTGCCGATCGACGCGAACGAAGAGCTTCGGCGGTTGCTGCCAGTCCTGCGGGCAATGGTCGCGCGCGTCGCCGTGCCGATTTCCGTCGACACGTCGAAAGCAGCGGTCGCGGAGGCCGCGCTCAATGCCGGGGCGGCGATCGTCAACGACATCCGCGGCTTCACGGCCGATCCCGAGTTGGCGCAGGTGGTCGCGCGGCGCGGCGTGCCGGCGATCCTGATGCATGACGTCGTTCCAGACGGCCACGGGGATCTGTTGTCGAGTGTCGCGCGCGAGCTGTCCCGGCGACTTGACCGAGCCGTCGCCGCGGGCGTTCCATGGGACCATCTCATCGTCGATCCCGGATTCGGATTCGGCAAGGACTGGCGCCAGAACCTCGAATTGTTGCGTCGGCTGCCGGAATTGCGCGTATTAGGTCGGCCGATCCTGGTTGGGTTGTCGCGCAAGAGCACAGTCGGTCGCGTGCTTGGCTTGCCGCCGGAAGACCGGCTCGAAGGGACGCTCGCGACGACTGCCTTGGCGATCGCCAGCGGCGCTGACGTCGTCCGGGTACACGATGTCCTCGCCAACGTGCGCGCGGCACGCGTGGCCGACGCTGTTGTGCGCGGCCAGTTGGAGTAGGACCATAGCGACCGCCTACATCGCCTTCGGCGCGAACCTCGGAGATCGACTGTCGACGCTGCGTGACGCGGTGCGTGGACTTCGCCGCATCGGCCAGGTAACGGGCACATCGACTGTGTATGAAACCGAACCGGTCGGGTATGTGGACCAGCCGGCGTTCCTCAACGCGGTCGTTAGTTTGGAGACCGCCTTGTCCCCACGGCAACTCCTCGACGCGCTGTTGCGGATCGAGGCGGAACACGGCCGGGAACGCACGTTTCGCAATGCGCCGCGCACGTTAGACCTCGACCTGCTTCTGTATGACGACCTGATGATCGACGAGCCCGGCCTGACGATTCCACATCCACGATTGCATGAACGGGCGTTCGTCCTGGCTCCATTGACAGAAATTGGTGGCGACGTGATGCACCCGGCCGTGAAGCGGACGGTTGCCGACCTTTGGCATGAGCTTCAGCCTACTACCGGCATCATGCCCATGCCGGATCGGCTAATCAAGTGATCCGTAGTCCACATTTGGATCCAACGGCCAGATCGGGCGCCGAATGTTATGGAATGACAACCGCGTCAAGTCGGCGCCGGTGATGCCTGGTCCTTCGACGAGGACGACGCGGTATGCGATAGGCTCAAAGGCGGCGCGGAAGTGCCCCTTGCCCTTAAGACCGATGATCCGGCAATCAGTGGGTTCGATGCCATGAGCGCGGAACACGTTGAGGTCAATCGGCGTCTCCGCGCGGGTCGTGACAAGAACCGCGATGCCGGCCTTAGGCGCGCGCGGACCGCGGACGACGACGGCCGTCGGTCCGAGGGCGACGGAGACTCCAGCCATCATCGGCCCGTAATTGACATAAGCACCATCTGAGATGAGGCGCACGTAGCAACGTGTGTCGAGAGGGTCACCATGAAGGGAATCTGTTTTGCCGCCGAGCATGAGATCGACGGTGGCGCCGGCGCCGGCCGCGATGCACTGTTGAACTGACTCAGGGTCCTTGATCAAGGCGAGCGCAGCGTCCTCGACGTCCTGTTCGAGGAAGAAGCGCAGGAGCTCGGCGCTGTCGCCTGGCCCGCCGGTCCAGGGATTGTCGCCGATGTCTACGATCACGAGGGGACCTGCGTCGGGTGGAATCTCCTGGACGAAGCGCGCGGCTTCGTGGAAGGAGTGCACGCCTCCGAGGAAGCCATCGCGCAGGGACCAAGCGAGACGGGCGAGTTCCTCGGCGAGCCGTTCAGCCAGTCGTTGATCATCGTCAGTTGTCACGAGGACACCGAATCCGGCCTCAGGCACGTCCGCCGGTGGAAAGCCGCCAGCGATGGTCACGTTGACCACGTGTGGCAGCTCTTCCATCTCATGTGCCCGCGCCATGATGGTGCGCATGGGACCGCGGTCGGTGGTCATGTTCTGCGACGTGGGCAGCATTGGCGGCTTGTGGAGCGCCATCGTCGGGCGAATTTCCTTGCGGATGAGTCGCGCCACCATGGCGCACGCTTCCTGGGCGCGCTCAGCCATATCGACGTGCGGGTAGGTGTCGTAGCCGATGAGCAGGTCGGTGGCCATTGCCATACGTACCGAGAGATTGGCGTGAAGGTCGAGGGTGGCGACGATCGGCGTATTGGGGCCGACGGCGTGACGGACAGATTCGAGGATAAAAGCGTCGCCGTCGGCGTCAATCGCGGTGACCATCGCGCCGTGCAGTGCCAGCAGCACGCCGTCGACCCGACCCGCCGCCGAGATGCCGGCGATCAGGTCGCTGACCAGCGATGCGATCGCACCGGCCGTGACCAAGCCGGACGGTGTTGCCGACACCGAAATAACCGGTACCAGGTCAAAACCCTGTTCCTTCGCCCCGGCGATGAAGCCACCACACGATGAGTTGGTGTTGTTGAAGTCGCTCAGGATCGCGGCGCCGGTACGCGGGCCTGACGCTTCGAAGGCGGCAAGATCTGTTTGGACCGAACTGAAGACGTTCGTCTCGTGTGAGATCTCGGCAGCGACGACGCGTGGTGGCATCAGGCGTCGACTGGTCTGAGACCCAGGATCCGGCGGGCGTCTTCGGGAGACGCAACTGGTCGCCCGCACTCGCCGGCGATGCGAACCAGGCGCTCCACTAGCTGTGCATTGCTACTGGCGAGGACACCCTTGTGGTAGTAGATGTTGTCCTCGAGGCCGGTGCGGACGTGACCGCCCATTGCCATGCCGGCGATGCCGAGCGGCAGTTGGGCGCGACCGATGCCGCAGACCGACCATCGCGCGTCCGGTGGCAGCATGTCGACGAGATGCACAAGCTGCTTCACGGTGCCCGGCGAGCCGCCGCGCACGCCGAGCACGAACTGGAACCAGAAGGGCGGTTTGAGCTTGCCTTCGTCGATCAGGCGGAGGGCGTTGGCGACGTGGCCAGGCTCGAAGCACTCGATCTCCGGCAGCACCTCGTGCTGTTCCATGCGGGCCGCTAGCTCGTTGAGGAAGGTCGGCGAGTTGACGAAGACGATCTTGCCGAAGTTGAGCGAACCGCAGTCGAACGACGCGATTTCGGGTCGGAGCGCGACCGGTTGCATCCGGTGCTCGTCCCCGGTGGTGCCCGCGCCGCCACCGGTGCTCATGTTGACGACGACGTCGCTGCCAGCGGCGCGAATGAGGTCGCGCGCCTTCGCGTAGCGATCGGCATCGCAGGTGACCTTGCCCTGATCGTCGCGAACGTGCAAGTGGACGATTGCCGCCCCGGCCCGCCAGCACTCGATGGCCGATTGGGCAATCTCCTCTTCAGTGATGGGGACGGCCGGATTCTGGTCCTTGGTTGGCCAGGAGCCAGTGAGCGCGGCGGAAATGATCACAGGTTCGGCGAAGGGACTCGACATGCCGAGCGCATCCTTTAGTGACGTCGGCCTGCTGCCGGCGGCGATTCTTTCGGGCGGTATCTTCTATCTTCCTGGGCGACTCGACAAGGCGTCCTCGGCGCCAGCCGAACAGGCGCCAGGCGCGCATGAATTGACCCGCGAAAGTGGGCCATGATAGGATTGACGGGGTATTAGGGGGCTGTGGCGCATTCGTCTAGCGGCCTAGGACACCGCCCTCTCAAGGCGGAGATCAGGGGT
>JBOGUE010000476.1:0-10561 GCA_050695955.1 Thermomicrobiales bacterium
TGCATGAGGCGACGGATTCGTAAAAGACGGGGCGATTAGGTGGCCGTGACTCGTTCGCCATGGGTTGAACCATACCAGGCGTCGAGGCGGTCAGCCGATTCCGACGCGATTATGTCGCCGTGCGTCAGCGCGCGGCTGAGCGTCGCGCCGAGCGCTTCGCGCGCCCAGGGATAGACGGCGCGTTTGAGCTCTAGGTACCGGCACTGATCGGGATCGAACCAGAGTTCGGCCATCACCCAGAGACCGTTTGGTTCCTCGTCCAGGAGCAGCAAATGCCGGCCGTGTTGCCAGGCGAAGGGCGCGGGCCGGCAGTACCCGTCGTCCGCGCCGGGCTCTGTAGATGGGGCTTCTCGCGAGCGTGTGAAGCCACTCTCGTCGGGGGAACGATCAAGCGGTTGGGTGGGAGGCGCGGACGCGATGGTTGGCTCAGGCGTACAGCCTGGCTCATGGTCGCACGCCGACCCATCGGTTGAACGATTCGGATGCGCCATCGTGGACTCTCGGAGGAGACCGTTCTCACGGGCGTGAAAGCGGCCATGGCTAATCAACGACCGGTGCCAGCCCAACCCGGCGTCGCACGCGCCTTGGGGTTCTGACCGCCGCGCCTTCCCGCGCTGAACGGTCACGCATCAATGCCGCAACTTCGTGGGTCAGCGTAGCATCTTCGGCTGACTACGTGCAAGGAAAAAACCTGTCCACGAAACGATCCGTCTACCCTCCGCCGGAAGGATCGTGACGGCCGTGAACGGCCGCGTTGCCGTCTCTCGCGGCTATCCCTCCTCGGCTTCGCGTACCTCCACCTCGGACACGAGAACCTCTTCGCCGCCGACCGAAATCGTGATCTGGTAGATCCCGGTCGGCCACGGCATGTCCGCCGATCGGGTGATGTGAAACTCGATCCAGGCGTCGATGTAGCTCGCTGTGGCGGTGACCTGGCTGGTCAAAGGCTCGACCGGCGTATCGTTGTAAGTCCAGTCGGCAATGACGACCGCACCCGACTCGATCCGCAGCGCGGGAATCGCGGCGTAGATCGTCTCTGCTGCCTCAGAGAACCAGGGAACTGGTTCGCGGGGGGCGTTGGTCGCCGGATCGACCGATGCGGTCCAGACGATCGCGCCGAAATCGGTCTGGGCCGAGGTGGAGGCAGGCGGCGTCCCTTGGAAGACGGGAAATGGGGTAGCCGCGGGCACTGGAGACGCATCCATGGACGCTGGTGTGCCCGTTAAGATCGAGGTTGCGGTCGCCGGGGCGCCGCCGGGCGTGCCTGAACAGGCGGCCGTCGCCATGAGAGCGACCGCCGCCAGAACGCCGATGATGCCGGAACGTGGCGACGCCGCCGACCGGCGGGCCGAAGCGGCGCGCGTGAAAGTCGTTCGCATGGCGGGTACGTGCGCGGTGCATAAACCGGCCGGCGAGCGCCGGCCAACAGCCCCGATTGTACTCGTCCCGTCGAGTCTATGGGGATACACTGGGAGCCGGACGGCCGACTCGCGAGCCTCGGAGCGTCGTATGAGCGACACCAATCAGCGCCCCAAAACCTCCCAAAACGACGACGACATGGTGCCCAACCCGACGATCAGTCGGGCCGCGCGCTTGGGCCGGCCGACCGAGGATCGGCTGTTCCTGCGCTGGACGGAGGAGGACCGCCGCCGCTCGGCCGAGTTTACCCACACCGACACCTGGCGCGTCTTGCGGATCATGGGCGAGTTTGTCGCTGGTTTTGACGCCTTGGCGGAGATCGGGCCGGCGGTAAGCGTCTTCGGCTCGGCCCGCGTCGGCGAAGACGACCCCATGTACATCGCCGCTCGCGAGCTCGGGGTTAAGTTGGCGCGGGCCGGCTTCGCTACCATCACCGGCGGCGGCCCGGGGGTCATGGAGGCGGCGAACCGCGGCGCGCTCGATGCGGGGGGCATCTCAGTCGGCGCGAATATCGAGCTGCCGCACGAACAGGGGATCAATCGCTTCGTCAACCTGCCGCTCAACTTCCGTTACTTCTTCGTGCGCAAGACGATGTTCGTCAAGTACGCCGAGGGATTCGTCATCTTTCCCGGCGGTTACGGCACCCTGGACGAGTTCTTCGAGTCGTTGACCTTGATCCAGACTGGCAAGGTCGGCGTCTTCCCGGTCGTCCTCTTCGGCACGGAGTACTGGCGCGGCCTGATCAATTGGATCGAGCAAACACTCGTCGGCGAGAGCAAGATCTCGGCCGACGACCGGAAGCTCTTCAGCGTCACCGACGACGCCGACGAAGTCGTCCAGATCATGGTCAAAAGCTATCAGGAAGGGCAGCGCAACGGCGTCGTCGACCCAGGAGTCACGACCTGGGACTCGACGGTGCAGGCGGGGCACTCGCCGGAGACGGCGACGTAGGCGGGGCCTCGCGGAGGGAGAAGGAACGGGCGTGGGAGAGAGTCAGCATGGTCCAGCGGTCATTGGAACGACGCGCAATGCTGGCGACACCATCGCGGTGCACTTTCTGGAAGAAGGCGGCCAGCAGCCGGCTGAGGTCGCGGTCTGGATAGCGACATTTATCGCGGGCGCGCATGAGACACTCAACCTCGCGGTGTATGACTGCCGCCTCTCCGCCGAGCCCGCCGGCATCCTGCGCGAGGCGTTGCACGATCGGCTACGGGCAGGCGTCCGTATCCGACTCGTCTACGATAGCGGCGACAAGCCGCAATCGGGCGCTGGGATGGATGCAATGGGCGCTGAACCGGCGGAGCGGGACACCCACGAGCGTGTCAAGGAGTTCGCCTTGCCCGACGAGTGTCTCCGCGCCGTGCATGGCGAACGCGCCCTGATGCACCACAAGTACTTGATCCGCGATCAGCAGGCGGTCTGGACCGGCTCGCTCAACTTCAGCGACGACTCCTTCGCCCGCATGGAGAACATCGCCGTCGCGCTCGCCTCCCCCAAACTCGCCGGACACTTCGATCGCGACTTTTCTCAGCTCTGGCTTACCCGCGAGATCGCGAACTCGGGCGCTTTCCCGACCGAACCCGACCGGCTCCGATTCGACGGCGATCCCGCGCCGACCGACGTCGACTTCGCGCCGGGCCAAGGCCACCAGATCAACGAGTGGGTCGCGGAAAAGCTCTCACACGCGCGACGGCGCATCGTGCTCTGCTCAATGCTGATCAATTCGAGCAAGGTGCTCAGTGCGCTCCTCACCCAACTCGACCGCGGCGACGTCAAGGTATCGGGCGTCTACGACCACACCCAAATGGCAGGCGTCCTCGACCAATGGCGCGAGATTCCGGACCTGGCCTGGAAAATCGAGGCAGTCGAGCGAGTCGTGCGTGAAGGGCGGCTCGCCGGCAAACACAGCCGGCCCTACCGCCCCGGCCAGAGCCACAACTTCATGCACAATAAGACGGTCGTCGTCGACGATACCGTCATCACCGGCTCCTTCAATCTCTCGCACAACGCCCGCGAAAACGCCGAGAACATGCTCGCCATCGAGAGCCCAGCGCTCGCGGCCGAGGTCGTCGCGTACACCAGCCGCCTCGCCAGTCGCTTCGTTGAGGAGCCGTCCACTTCGCCCGCCGGTGAAAACGGTTGATGCATCATCGCGGTGTGGCTCGAAGTGGTGGTACCCGTCCGGTCCAGGGGATGAGGACGGTTCTAGCGTCGCGATGCCTTCCGTGTGACAGTGGCTACGCTGGGGACGATTCGCGTTCGATGAGGTTTGTAAAGACTCGCCTATCTTTCCCCATGCCTGCATCCGGATGAATCGTCCGTACGCCGCACCCGGCAATATGGGTTTCGAGACGTTCCGCCACATCGCGCGGCGAGCACTCTAGCCGCGGTCCCCGGCGTGGGGTATGATGGGGCCACCATTATCCGCAGGGGTCGTTAACGCACCCGCTCGGCGTACCCGCCAGCCCCGTTCCCCGCGCACCTCTCGCGCTGGAACTTTGTGTTGTCGTACACGACGACCAAGAGGCATTCTTTTATGAGCCGCTACGAGCTGTACACCCAGCGTTATCCGCTGCTTCCGCTCAAGAACGTCGTCATCTTCCCCCGCAACATCGTCACCCTCCTCGTCGGGCGGCCGCGCTCGATCCAGGCCGTCGAGGAGTCATTGACGCGGGAGCGGCGCATCGTCGTCACCGCCCATCGCGATTCCGAGGTCGAAGAGCCGCAACCGGACGATCTCTATGAGCTCGGCGCCTTGGCCGAGGTCGTGTCCGTCGAGCGCCAACAGGGCGGCACGATCCAGGTGGTGCTGCAAGGCGTCTCACGCGTTCGTCTCTCGCAATTTGATCTTTCGCGCCAGTTCTACACCGTCACCGCCGACGAGTTCCGCGAGCCGGAGCCGCCGCCGGCAGACTCGCGCGCGCTGATCCAGCACGTCCAGGAACTCGCCGCTCGCTACGCCGAGTCGCGCGGCAAGCTCTCGACCGAAGTGCTCGACATGGTCCAGCGCGCCTCCGAGCCAGGGCACCTCGCCGACCTCCTCGCAACCCAGCTCCTGACTGACACGTCGCGCCGCCAGGAAATGCTCGAACAGATCGACCCGATGTCGCGGCTGGAACAGGTCGCAATCCACATGACTGGTGAGATCGACGTTGCCGCCCTCGAGCAGAAGATCAAGGACCGGGTGCGGGACCAGATCGACAAGAACCAACGTGAATACTATCTGCGCGAGCAGCTCAAAGCGATCCACGACGAACTCGGCGGTGAGCATGGGAACGAGGTTGAATCGCTCAAGGCTCGCATCGCCACGCGCGGCCTGCCGGCGGAGGTCGAAGAGAAGCTCCAGCGTGAGCTCGGCCGGCTCGAACGAATGCCCTCGGTCTCCGCCGAGGCGACCGTCGTTCGGACCTACGTTGACACGATGCTCTCGTTGCCTTGGACAGAAGTGACTGAAGACCGGATCGACCTCGACGAGGCCGAGCGGCTGCTCAACGACGATCACTACGGTTTGGAGCAGGTCAAGGACCGCATCATCGAGTTCCTCGCGGTGCGGAAACTTCGGTTGGAGACCGCCGCGACGCGTACCGGCGCCGCGCAGATCCTCTGCTTGGCGGGACCGCCGGGCGTCGGCAAGACGAGTCTCGGCCGCTCAATCGCCGCGGCGATGGGGCGCAAGTTCGTCCGCGTCAGCCTCGGCGGCGTGCGCGACGAGGCTGAGATCCGGGGTCATCGCCGGACCTACATCGGCGCCTTGCCCGGCCGCGTCATGGGGGCCATGAAGACCGCGGGCACCGTTAACCCGGTAGTCCTCCTCGACGAGATCGACAAGCTGACCTCCGATTTCCGCGGCGACCCATCGGCGGCAATGCTCGAAGTGCTCGACCCCGAGCAGAACCATGCTTTCACTGACCACTTCCTCGACGTGCCGTACGACCTCTCGAAGGTCCTCTTCATCACGACCGCGAACTATCTGCACCAGATCCCACGTCCGCTACGCGACCGGTTGGAGATCATCGAGGTCTCGGGTTACACGGAAGAAGAGAAGATCGAGATCGGTCGCCGGTACCTCCTGCGCCGCCAACTGGACGATCATGGGCTCGGAAAGGGCGCGGTCGAAGTGCCCGAGAAGTCGTGGACGAAACTGGTCCGCGACTACACACGCGAAGCGGGCGTGCGGCAACTCGAACGGGAGATCGCATCGGTCTGTCGCAAAGTCGCGCGGGACATCGTCCGTGGCAAGACGGGCAAGATCCGCCTCAACGAGGCGCGACTCGAGGAGTACCTCGGCCCCAAGCGCTTCGGCTTCGGCCACGAAATGGGCGAGAGCCAGATCGGCCTGGCGATCGGTCTCGGCACGACCGACGTTGGCGGCGAGTTGATCCCGGTTGAGGTGGCGACGATGCCGGGGCGGGGCAGCCTCACGATCACCGGACGCGCTGGCGACGTGATGCAGGAGTCGGCCCGGGCCGCGCTCTCCTACGCCCGCTCGCGCGCTGCGCAGCTCGATATCGACCCGAATTTCCAGGAGAAACTCGACTTGCATATCCACATGCCGGAAGGGGCCACGCCGAAGGACGGCCCGTCGGCGGGCATCACCATGGCGACCGCGCTCATCTCCGCCCTGACTCGGCGCCCGGTCCGCAACGACACGGCGATGACCGGGGAGATCACGCTGCGCGGTCGCGTCCTGGCTATCGGTGGATTGAAGGACAAGACGCTGGCCGCGCACCGCACTGGCATCCGCCGCCTGATCGCCCCGGCCGACAACAGTCGCGACCTGGCGAAGATCCCGGCCAACGTCCTCAAAGACATGGACTTCATCTTCGTCACCAGCATGGATGACGTCATCCGCGAGGCGATCATGCTCGACGCCCCACCGGTCGATACGATCGCGGAGCCGCAACCCCAGCCGGTCCCGCCCGCCTTCCAGGAGCAGGTCGTCAGCGACGTCTAGCTCCGGTCATGCCGATCGCCCCCTGTCATTCCGATCGACCACCCCGTCATTCCGATCGCAGAGAGGAATCCCGCCCTCGTAACACGCACGGAGAGACTCCTCGCACGCTCGGGATGAAGGCGTGGGGGCTCGTGGCCCGTCCTACCCGATTAGCCGCATCCGAGCCACGAGCGCCATCGGGATGCCGGGCATGTTTTGGAAGGAGAAGGGGCGCGATGGGTCGGGGCCGGTCGGATCGATTGGCTCTTCCAGGCCGTCGAGCGCGAACCCGGCGGCAAAGCACGAACCAAAGAGGACTGTCAGCGGCCGGTCGAAGTAGTAGTGCGGTTGCGGCTGACCGATGATGCCGAGGCCCTTGGTCGGGGCCAGGCCGAGGTAGTCGAACACCTTGACGGCGTAGGTCGTCACCAGTTCTCCCGCCCGGTCCTCCCGCTCGGCCACCATCCGCGTCGCGGTCGAGTGGAAGCAGGGGTGCGGGACGGAAAAGACGAAGCGACCGCCGACTTTGAGCAGTCGGGCGAGCGCCCCCAGCAGCGGCTCGATGGTCGTCATGTCCATCAACGCCTGGTTGCAGACGGCGGCGTCGAAGCGCCGTTCGCCCAGCGTTAGCAACCGCGCCTCGTCGGTGGCGTCCAGGACGTGGTACTCGATCTGGTCGCCGGTCTCGGCCGAGCGCTGGCGGGCGCGGGCGATAAAGCGTTCGCTAAAGTCGAAGGCGACGACCTCGGCCCCGGCCTTCGCCATCCGCCGCGAGAAGGGTCCGTTACCGCAGGCGACGTCCAGCACGCGCTCGCCCGGACGGAGCGCCAGCAGCCGCTCGGTGGGCGGGTTGGCGATCTCCAACTGGAACTGGTTTCCCTCGCCAATGTAGTCGGCCCACCAGTCGGCGTTGCCGTCCCAGATCGCCCGCGTCTCGTCCGTCAATTGCCGGAGGTCCGGTGCGTCCTGCTCGGTGTTCATCTCGCGGCTCTCCCCAGGTCTGCCCGAATACGTCACCGCGCCGCGATCGCGGGTTCTAACAACGACACTGCCTGCGCGCTGGCCGCTGCCGCAATCGCGCCGTTCATCAGGCCGATGGTGCCCAGGTTGTCGCGGCCGGAACAGGGTGGATCGGTCCCGTTGCGGATCGCCGTCGCGAACGCGGAGAGCACGCCCGCCCGTCCAACATAGTCCAGCGTCGGCAGATCGACGACCTCATCTTTGCCACCCAACGGTCGAATGACGACGCGGTCGGCGGCGAGCTGGTCCGAGGCGCCGCCCCGGCTCGTCCAAATGATCTCACCGTCCTCGCAGTCCATCCGCCACTCGCCGGCCCACGGCGTATCCGGCCCGCGGCTGACCCAGCTTCCCCGGTAGCTCACCACCGCGCCACCGTCGAACTCGATTGCCGCGGAGCCGGCAGTCATGCCGCGTATCGGGCTCCACTCCGGCCTCCAGGCATGGCACAGCACGCGTTGCGGCTCCTGGTCAAGGACGGCGCGCATCAGGTCGAAGTGATGGATCGCCATGTCCAGCAAGAGGGGATGGTCCAGGGTCGCGTAGGCGTGCTCCGGGCGAACGGCCGTGAGATTTCGCCGGAAGTCGACGGAGACCGTGCCGACCTTCCCCAGCGCCTGGTCACGAACCAACTCTGCTGCCGCGGCGACCGCGGGAAAGAACCGATAGTTTTGGCTGATCATCAGTACCCGGCCTGCTGCTTCGGCCGCGTCGACCACCTGCCGCGCCTCGTCCAACGTCATCGTAAACGGCTTCTCGATGAGCACGTGCTTGCCGGCTTCCAGCGCGGCGAGTGCAACCGGCACGTGGGCGGGCACCGACACGGTCGCCAGCACCGCGTCCGCCTCGACCGCGGCGAACGCCGCCGCGAGGCTATCGAAGCACTGGTTGGCCGGAACGCCGAGCGCGGTCTGGACCTGTGCCAGCGATGCGGGATTGCTATCGACGCAAGCGACGGTTTGGACAGTTTCCACCTTCGGCACCGCGTTCTTGGCCCAGTCTTGGCCCCAGCCGCCCAGGCCGGCGTGGATGATGCGAACGGTCATTGTGCTCCTCTCGATAGTTCTCTATTGGCTTGCAGGCCGGAAATCTTTGACCTCGACGTGCAGTCTCGTCTGGCCGTTCCACGAATCGACGCCCAGCGTCGCCGCCACGTCGATCGCGCGGCAGGTTAGCAGTTCCCGCGAGCGTTCGGCTGCTCCCCAGGAGACGGCGCGCGTCACGCCGCGCGTCCCGGCCAGGTGCAGGCGCAGATGCGAGCGATCCTGGCCCATCACGTCGTACTGGCGGACGCGCAGGTTGCGGATCAGAAAGATCGGCTGCTCGTTGCCCATGCCGAAGGGCTGGAGCGCTTCGAGCAGCCGTGCCGTTTCGATCGTCAGCCGGTCGGACGCCAGTTCGGCGTCGAGTCGCAGACTTGGTCGAATCGGCGTTTCGACGCCCGATGCATCGAGCGCATCTTCCAGTGCGGTCGTCAGCGCCGCCACGTTTGTGTTCACGACTGTCAACCCGGCGGCCTGGCTATGGCCGCCGTGCGCTTGGAGCAAGCCAGCGCACCCCGTCAGGGCCTCGACGATGTCGAAGCCGGGCACCGACCGCGCGGAACCGCGACTCTGGGCGCCGTCGTCGTTGAGCACGATCACCGGTCGCCCGAAGCGACTAACAAGTTGGTTAGCGGCGATGCCGAGCACGCCGCTCGACCACCCTGTGCCGCGCACGATCAAGAGGCGACGTCGGTCGCGGTCCGCCTGGGCCTCGATCAGTTGCTCGGCCTCGCGCACGATGCGTTGCGATTCCGCCCGACGTGCCCCGTTCAGCCGTTCAATCTCGTCGGCGAGCGTCGCCGCTTGCAGCGGATCATCGGTCAAGAGCAGATCGAGCGCGAGTTGCGGATCGGCCATCCGACCGGCGGCGTTGAGACGGGGGGCGATCTTGAAGGAGACCTGTTCGGCGGTCAGGGTCGCCGGATCGAGCCCGGCCTTCCGGCAGAGCGCCTTGACCCCTTCCCGCGGCGCCCGCCGCATTCGCCGCAAGCCATCCCGCACCATAGCCCGGTTGGCGCCGGTCAACGGCGCCACGTCGGCAACCGTGCCCAGCGCGACATAATCGAGCAGTGCCGTCTCTGGGTCGCCGTTCTCACCGTCGACGGGACACCCATGTTGGGCGAGGGCGGCGACGAGCAAATAGGCCACGCCGACCGCCGCTAACTCGCGATACGAACCGTCCTCATCGAGTTGCGCCGAGACGACGACAGCCCCGGCCGGGCCGGCGTCATGCATGTGGTGGTGATCGAGGATGACGACGTCGAGCCCGGCAGACCGCGCTTGGGCAACGCGCTCGTGGTCACTGCTGCCGCAGTCGACCGCGATCAGGAGCGAGGCCCCGGCCTCGGCGAAGTCGTCAATCGCCGCCTGATTGAGACCGTAGCCTTCGTCGCGGGTCGGGACGCGCGCGATGACCCGCGACGGGTCGCCGCTCGCGGCGTGCAGGGCGCGAACCAGTAGGGCAGTCGAGGTGACGCCGTCAGCGTCGTAGTCGCCGAAGATCGCGATTCGTTCGCCCGCCTCAATCGCGCGGCAGACCCGCTCCGCCGCTGCATCGAGGTTCGGCATCCTGCTCAAATCGGGCGCGGGACTCGGCCCCTTGCGCAGGAACGCGGAAGCCGCCGCTTCGTCGCGGATGCCGCGGCGGTAGAGCAACTCCGCGATGAGCGGATCGGCATGGAGCATCAGCAGATCCGCCGGCAACGGCTCCGCGTCGATCCAGATCAGGCAGGACAACATGCGCTCCTGGTGGCTCATGGTGAACGTACATGTAGAGGCGATGGTAGCACGGATAGCATTACCTGCCTACGCCCGCGGCGGACTCACGCATTGTAGAGGCGCCCGTGGTTGCAGCGGCACAGTAGGCGTCTGGTATAGTCAAGGCGATGCCTCCGGACTCGTCGCCGTATCGGCGGAGGCGCGCGCCAGCAGGGGTCGCTGATCGTGCGCCGGCGAGGAACATGAACGACTCGACCGGGGGAGAACAATCGAGGGAGGGAACCCATTGGCGCCCGCTTGCCTATCGTTGATTCGGCGTGCCCGCGCCGCGTCGTGGCTGACCGTCGCCGTCACGCTTGCCGGGGTCGCCGCGCTCATTGCGCCCGTCGCTTCCGCCCAGGACCAGGCGTGGTCCGCGCCACGCACGGTC
>JBOGUE010000477.1:0-9460 GCA_050695955.1 Thermomicrobiales bacterium
GTGTGGAACGCCGGCCTCGGGTGTGGCCGGTAGCGGCGTTGGTGTTGCGGGCGGCGTCGGGCTGGGACTCTGACCGGGTTGCTCCCGCGGCGGGAGCGGCATCGGGCCGCCGAGTTGCCCTTGCGGCGTCGGCAGCACATCCTGAGCGCCCGTGGCCGGACCGGTCGCGATTGCCGCGATGGTGGCGATCAGCAGGATGAGGAAAGTACATGCCAGGATGGATTGCCTCATGTTCCGGCCCTCTCATACAGCGCGAGGCACGACTATAGAGGTCTACGCGATAGAGTTGTCTGGGGATTCGAAGCAGCCCGTCCCTTCACTGTATACATTTGAAAGTCCTAGCGCTTGACAGCCCATTCGGGCTCCTCCACAATCCAACCACCGGGATCACGAGCACGAAACGAGTCGTGGCAGAGGCGTTGACTTGCCGTGCGTATGAGGAGGACTCTCATGAACGAGAACCCGCGGGTTCGCGCGCTTTTCGCGGATGCCCTGGCTGGCCGCATCAACCGGCGCGAACTCTTCAGGCGAGGCGCCGCCCTCGGCCTGAGCGCTCCGGTCGTCGCCGCGCTCAGCCAGGAGACGATGCGCGGCGCCCTCGCCGCGGAGGAAGGGGACCTCAACGTCACCTATTACCAGTGGATCGTCGATCTCCACTCGCCGCTCCAACAGGTCAACGAAGATTTCGCTGCAGCGCTCGAGGGGCAAGGGATGACCCTCAACGCCGAGGTCGCCCCGGTCGAGGGCTTCGGCTACGAGCGCTTCTTGGCCGAGGCGCAGAATGAGACCAGTACCTGGGACATGTACATCGGCGTCACGCCCTTCCTGGAGATGATCCAGCTCGCAACATCCGGCACGATCGAACCCTGGGATCCGTATCTGCCGGAAGGCGTGCTCGACGACATCACCCCTGCGCTCAGAGAAGAGGGGATGTACGACGGCAAGTTCTACGTCTGGCCGTTCTTGCTCGACGTCATCGTCCAGGGCTGGAACGCCGAGCAGGTCGCGGCGGCCGAGCTCGACCCGGAAGTCGCGCCGAAGAACTGGGACGAGTTCATCGCCAACGCGACGAAGGTGCAGGAGAGCGGCGCCGCCCGCTTCGGCGCAACCTACGACCACCATGCCTGGCGTTCGCTCCTCCCGATCACGCATTCGATCAGCACCGACGTCTACGACCCGGAGACCGGCGTTTTCCTCTGGAATAGCGACGCCGCGGTTGAAGCGCTCGAGATTATGAAGCGGATCTACGAAGTCGGCAATCCCGATCTGGTCAACCCCGGCGGCTCGGATGCCGGCGTCAACGATACTCCCGATGAGAAGGCGTTCGCCGCGCAGCAGGCGTGCTATTACGTCAAATACCAGAACGCCCACCTGCGTTTCGCCGGCACCTGGCCCGATCCGAGTCAGCTCCGGTTGGCGGCCCTGCCGGTCCAGGAGGGCGGCGCCGGCGGCACCGTATTCTGGGATACCGGAGCGGTACTCTTTACGCACGGTGCGAACAAGCAGCAAGGCGCTGAGTACCTCAACGCCCTAACGCACGACCAGCGGATCTGGGAGCACTCGGTCGTCGGCAACCCGCCGGACGAGACCGCCGTCGGCCAGCTCCCGGTCTACAGGTCGCTCTGGGAGGAGTACCGGGCCAATACGCCTGACTGGCTGGCGGCCAACCCGTGGGCGTTCAGCATCTACGACGGACTCGGCAATGCCAAGGCGATCGCGCCCTCGAAGCTCTCCGTCACCCAGTTCGACCTCGCCGCGCCCTTCTACGTCGCCTACTTGAAAGGCGAGGAGTCGGACGCCAAGACCGCACTGACCAAGGCGTGGGACGCGGTGATGGCGGAATACGGAGACGAGTAGGCGGCAAGGCGGCAAGGCGGCAAGGCAGTGACAGAGCCCCTGGGATGCATCGCCGGACGCAACTGACGAAGTCCATCCGGGGCTGAGTTTGGGGCGTACCCTCCACAGTCCCGGAGGGACTTCGTCGGTTGAGCGCGGGGTTTTCAACCCCGCGTCACGCGCCGCCACAAACCTCTCCAAACCGTCTCACCGCCTGACGTTGGGAGACCTCATGGCGAACGTGGCATTGGAACGGCCGGCCGTCGCCGCGCGGCGGCGCATCGCGCTGCCTGGGCTGACGAGCTGGGTCTACCTGCTGCCGGCGATCGTCTTCTTTCTCGGCTGGCAGTTCTGGCCGATCCTGCGCGTCGCCTGGATCAGTCTCACCGACTACCGGTTCGTCACCGCTCCCGACACCGAGGTCAACTTCGTCGGCCTCGCCAACTATCGCGAGGCGCTCAGCGATCCGCTGGTGCACAGGGGGCTGCTGCGCGCGTTGGGCTTCACCGCCCTCTTCGTGCCCGGCATGATCATGTTCCCCATGGTCATCGCCGTGATGATCGACCGCATCCGCAGCAATAAGGTCGCCACCTTCTACCGGCTGATTCTCCTCATTCCCTCGATGATCCCTGGGCCGCTCATCTTCGTCCTCTGGAAGTGGATGTACGACCTCTACATCGGCCCGATCAACTGGCTATTGGTCGACGTCGCGGGCGTCTTCAGTCTGACGAGCGAGCCACAGTGGCTGGGCGATACGCGCCTCGTCTTCTTCGCGATCGCGATCATGGAATGGTGGTGGGGCCTTGGCTATCACACGATGTTCTTTCTCGCCGGGCTGGCGACCATTCCGCGCGACCTGGTCGACGCCGCCCGCGTCGACGGCGCCAACGAATGGCGCCTCTTCTGGAACATCACTGTGCCGCGCCTGCTGCCGATCATCCTCGTCTTGGTCGTGCTCCGCTTCGGGACCGCGATGGCAGTGATCGACGAGTACCTAATCATGGGTGGCGGGTTCGACCGGACGCGACCGACCTACACCTGGACCGTCTACATGTGGCAGGAGGCCTTCCGCACGAGCGAGCAGGTCCGCAGCTATGCCGCGACCATCGGCTGGATCGGCGCGATCGCGATGTTGGTCGTCGTGGCCGGGATGTTCTACGTCTTCCGATCGCGGGATTAGGCGGTAGGTGTTAGGACGAGGATGCGCACCATGGTGGTACAGCAGGTCACGGGACAGGTGGCGACGGACGAGGTGGTGGCGCGGGCGCGGGCATGGCAACCGCGGCAACGACCCCATTGGGAGACGATCGCGCGGCATGTGGTGCTGGCGCTCTTCGCGGCCATCATCCTCTTCCCCATTGCTTGGGTGCTCTTGCTGTCGGTGAAGGATTTGCCGGACGCCTACCAGCGGTACATCTGGCCGAACCGATTCATCTTTCCCGACCACTACGATTACGCCTGGAACAAGATCCCGACCCTGCGGCAGAACTATCTTAATAGCATCATGGTCACATTCGGCACGGTTGTCTCGACGACGATCTGCGCGGTCCTGGCCGGGTTCGCGCTCGTCCACCTGCGGACGCCGGGCCGCGCGGTTGTGCTCGCCCTCCTGGTGGCGTCGATGTTCTTCCCCACGCGCGTGACCGCCATCGTCGCGCTCTACGAGGTGCAGAACACGCTCGGCCTGATCAACCAGACCTGGGGGTTGATCTTCCCCTACACCGCCCTCAGCCTTGCCATCTCCGTCTTCATCATGCGGGGCATGTTCGAGACGGTGCCGCGGGAGCTAGCCGACTCGGCACGCGTCGATGGGGCGAGTTCCTTCCGTATGTTGATGCAGATCATGCTGCCGCTGGTCCGCAACGGCATCGTCGTGGTAATCATCGTCAACTTCGTCGCCGCGTGGGGCGAATACCTCCTCGCCTTCACCCTGATGAACGACCAGGACCGCCGCACTCTGCCCGTCGTGATTGCCAACGCCGGTGGTGGCATGGGCGCCTGGCTCTGGCCCCGCCTCGCCGCCGTCTACATCATGGCCATCACCCCCGGCTTGATCGCCTTCGCCATCGCCCAACGTTGGTATATGAAGGGATTGCAAGAAGGCGCCCTCAAGACATGAGTCCCAATGGCGGTTACCCTGTCGGGGCGCGATTTATCGCGCCCGATTTCGATTGCCAGTGCCAACGCCCCTCGGAGCGTTGCCATCGCGGAGGAACGAGGCGTGCGTCTACCAGACACGGTTGCCCTCGTCACCGGCGGCGGCTCGGGCATCGGCCGGGCAATCAGCGAACGGTTTGCCAGCGAGGGTGCGCGGGTCGTCGCGGCCGACCTGGTTGGGGAACGGGCCGACGAGACCGCCCAGCGGATTCAGGACGCGGGCGGGACGGCCATCGGCGTTCAGGCCGACGTTACCAGCGAATCTGCCGTCCAGGCGATGGTCGCGCGGGCGGTGGACACCTATGGGCGGGTCGACGTGCTGGTGAACAATGCCGGGCTGGCGAAGGGGGACGCCATTCTTGGTATCGACGAGGCGACGTGGGACCTCAACCTAAACGTCGTCTTGAAGAGCGTCTTCCTGTGCTCAAAGGCCGTCTTGCCGGGGATGCTGGAGCGCGGGCGCGGGGTGATTATCAACATCGGATCGGTCAATGGGCTGTATGGTATTGGTGAGGACGCGTATAGCGCCGCCAAAGCGGGCATGGTCAATCTGACTCAGAACCTGGCCGTGCGCTACGGCCCATCCGGCGTGCGCGTCAACTGCATCTGCCCCGGCACGATCCGGACGCCGATCTGGAATGAGCGCCTCGCGCAGGAACCGCTCGTCTTCGAGAAGCTCGCCAAATGGTACCCCCTGCGCCGCGTTGGCGAACCGGAAGACATCGCCAACGCGGCGCTCTTCCTGGCCTCGGATGAAGCGTCGTGGATTACCGGCGTCGTTCTGCCGGTGGACGGCGGGTTGACCGCCGGTAATCCCTACCTCGGCGCGGATTTGGAGGCTCAGTGATCAGGCAGGTCGGAATCGGCGAAGTCTGGCCCCGTCCGTATGGGATACTGGATCCGAATCCTGCGAAAGGAGGTCGACGCATGCCAACCGTTGAAGAAGTCAAGACCTGGGTAGCCGAACGATCGGCGAAGGATCGTCGCCTCTACGAACGCTATGGCCGTCCATTGGAGGCTGAGCATACAGGGGAGTTCGTCGCTATTAGCGACGATGGTGAAGTCATGCTCGGCACCGATGAGCTTACGCTCACGAAGGACGCTGTCGCGCGATTCGGCCCGGGAACGTTTGCCCTCAGGAAGATCGGCGTCGATTGGGTCTGGCGCATGCGCCAGCTCGCCGCATGACGGAGGCCGCTTACCCATCGCTCCCGATCAGGTTTGTTATCGAAGGGATCGTCGGCGGTACATTCGCGCTCCTCGACACTGGATTTGACGGGTATCTCGCCGTTCCCGCCGCGCTCGTTGCCGCCCTCCCAGGCCCGCCTCGCACGCGACCCATTCAGACTGCAAGTGGTGAGCAGATCGAGGTGCCGGTCTATTTCGGCACCGTCGAATTCGTTGACCAGCCGGGTGAGATTGAGGCGCTCATCATCGCCATCGGCGACGAGTATCTCCTCGGCCTCGCCACGCTCAACCACTTCAAGGTGACCTTCGACCACGGCCAGCGCGTGATCGTCGAGCAGTAGCCTCGGCGGACACAGGTGTTTCTCCTCACTGGCCGTGCCTCCGATTGACACTCCCCTGGGCCACTCCTACAATGCGGCCGTCGTTGACAGGGAAGCAATGGGCGGACGGGTGATGATGCCCACGGCGAATGGCCACGACACGAGCGGTCGCCGGCTGGACTCGTTTCGCCGGCGATCCGGTCAAGAGGGGCAAGCGTGATTGAGCAGCCGGCAAGCGTGAAAGCCGGTCCGATGGCGAATGGCCGCGCCCCCGACGGTCGCCGCGTCGCGATGACGGTCGAGCACGCCACCAAGTATTACAAGACCGGCTCCGGCGCGGTCCACGCCCTTGAAGACCTCACATTGGATGTCGCCGAAGGCGAGTTCGTTTGCATCCTGGGGCCGTCCGGTTGCGGCAAGAGCACGCTGCTCTGGGCAATGTCCGGCCTGCACGACCTCACCAGCGGCCGGATCGTCCTCAACGATGTGCCTGTCACCGACCCGCGATCTGAGATCGGGATGATCTTTCAGGACGCCAACCTGCTGCCCTGGCGCAACCTCTGGCAGAACATCCTCTTCCCCTTCGAGATCAAAAAGCTGAACCCAAAACCGTACGAACAGCGCATTCGTAGCTTGCTGGACGAGGTTGGGCTGACCGGGTTCGAGAAGAAGATGCCGCGGGAGCTTTCCGGCGGCATGCAACAGCGGGCGAGCATCGTCCGCTGCCTCTCCTACGACCCGTCGGTCATCCTGATGGACGAGCCGTTCGGGGCGTTGGATGCCTTCACCCGCGACGAGATGAACTTGCTCATCCAGAAGATCTGGATGGAGACCGGCAAGACGATCATCTTCGTCACCCACAACGTGACCGAAGCGATTTTCCTTGCCGACCGCGTCGTCGTCCTCACCCCGCGGCCCGGTCGCCTGGCGCACGTTTACCCGATCGACATTCCCCGCCCACGAACGATTGAGCAGACCTATAGCCCGGAATTCATCGAGATCGTCCTGGCGATCAAGCTGATGATCGTCCACGGCGGGTACGTCGCTGACGAAAGGCGTTAGGCGTTAGGCGTTACGAGAACGACGACGAAGCTCCGACCGGCGAACCCAGGAGAGACGGATGGCCAGTCAGCTGCGCGACACGATACCGTCCTTTGGCAAGGAGGCGGGCGACGAGCTAGGTGATGTCAGCCTGTCGAATTGGTCGGCGCTGACCCACATGAGTTTTGCCAAATCAGGACTGGAAATCTTGGTGATTGCCCTCGTCGCGGTGGCGGTGATCGGGGGCGCCGAGATTGCCGTGCGCGCGCTCGATGTCAAGGCGTACGTCTTCCCCAAGCCGAGCGAGATCGGGACGACGCTCGTCAGGGACTTCGACCTCTTCTGGCCGCACCTGAAGATCACGTTGAAGGAGCTGATCGTTGGGTTCGCCATCGGCGCGTCGAGCGGCCTGGCGCTGGCCGCTCTGATTACGCAATTCCCATTCGTCGAGAAGATCATCACCCCCTACATCCTCCTGTTGGTCACGACGCCGATGATCGCGCTGGTGCCGCTGCTGATCATCGAGTTCGGCTTCGGCAGCACGCCGCGGATCATCGCGGTGGCGCTCGCCTCGGGGCCGATGGTGATGATCAATTCCGCCACGGGCTTTCGCCGGACCGACCTCGCCAAAATCGCGCTCGCTCGCTCGTACGGCGCGAACACGATCCAGATCTTCACCAAGGTACGGTTTCCGCTGGCGCTGCCGATGATCATCGTCGGGCTGATGGTGGGCAGCATCTTCGGCATGCTGACGGCGGTTGGCGCGGAGATGGTCGGCGGCCAAAACGGCCTCGGCAACCAGCTCTCGGTCTACTCGTCGATGATCCGGATGTCCCACTTCTACGCCATCATCCTGCTGCTCGCCCTGATGGGCGTCGGTATCTACGTCCTCTTCTATTGGGTCGGCAAGAAATGGGCGAGTTGGCAGGCGTAATGCGCGTTCTGTAGGGGCGGGGTTTGATCCTGGGTACTTTCGCTCGGCTGCTGGGTCGGGCGATTCGCGCATCGCATCGGGAGGTGAGTCGTGAGCCGTCTTGACGAGCTGATTGGGGAACTGACCAGTGGGCGGATCACCCGGCGGGAGTTGTTGCAGCGGGCCGCGGCCCTCGGTATCTCGGCGTCGACGCTGTCGTTGCTCGGATCGTCGCACATCCTGGCGGCCCAGCCGGCGGAAAATCGGATTCGCTGGGTCTCGCCGCGCGGCCGGCTGCAGGTGCTCGACGACTACGGGTACTGGGTGGCCAAGCAGTTCGGCTACTTCGGCGACATCGAGACCGTGATCGAGGGCGGACCGGGCGAAGCCACCGCGACCGTCAAATTGGTCGACGCCGGGCAGTCGGACATGGGATTCCCCTCGCCGGGCGTCTTCACCCTCGGCTTGGAGCAGGGCATCGACGTCGTCTCCGTCTTCCACGAAGTGGCGCAGGACACCTTCAACTTCGCCTTCCGCAAGGGCGAGATGCCCGCCGACCTGAAGGAGCTCGAAGGCAAGACGATGGTGTTGGGCGATCCCGGTTGGCAGGCGATCACGAACCCGCTGCTGGCGCAATTCGACGTCAACTTCGGCGATATCAACTACGTCTCGGCCGGCGTTACCGCCTGGGGTCAAACCCTCGCCCAAGGACAGGGAGACGCCGCGCTCTCCTGGGAGGGGTTGCGCGCCCAGTGGAACGCCGAAGGGCTGGAGTTCGACTACTGGCTCGGCAAGGAGAACTCGAAGTTCCCGGCGAACTCCTTCGTCATCCGTCGCGCCGACTTCGAGGACCCGGCGATGGCGGACCTCTACACGCGTTACCTGCGCGGGTGGGCGATGGGTCTCGAATTCGGCCACCACAACCCGCGCGCGGCGACCCAAATCGTGATGGAGGCGCCGGAGCTGGCGGACGAACTCAACCGCTCTTTCCCCGACAAGGCGGTCGCGGTCGAGTCGATGTGGCAGGGCGCGTTGATCTTCCGGGGCGATTGGGCGAGTCGCCAGGGTTGGGGCTGGCACGACATGGCGTCGTGGACTCTCTACTTCGAGACGGTCAAAGAGATCGGCCAGGTGTCCCAGGATATTGCGGCCGAGGATGTCTGCAAGAACGATTACATCGCGGGCATCAACGACTTCGACGTCGAGCAAGTCAAAGCCGACGCCGCCGGCTTCCAGCTCGCACCGGAGTACGAGGCGGTTGCGCAACCCGAAGGCGCGGGAACCGACGGCGCGGCAACCCCGACCGCGTAGCGTTGGAGTCGACGCACGGGTGGATCGGGTGGCCCAACTGCCAGGTGGGTCACCCGTTCTTGTTCGCGGAACCGGGAGACAACGATCTATGCAGCCGCCACGCAAGCAGTTTCACCACGTCGGACTGCGGGCGACAGACGAGCAACCGGGCGAGCACCATGTCCCGCCCAGCAAGTGCTGGGTCACCAACCCAATTCACCACCCTCATCGGGTCGAATACCTGCGCTACGCGCCCGACAGTCCGATCAGCGAGGAGTTCAAAGACGCGCCGCACATTGCCTATGAAGTGGACGATTTGGCGCCGCACCTGAAGGGCAAAGAGATCTACCTCCACCCCTTCGATGTCGGTGATCCTCCCTTTGCCACGGTCGCCTTCACGAAGGAGCACGGCCTCTTTGTCGAATACATGCAGTTCCGTCCCGGCCGCAAATGGTTCGACGAGTAGGAGTCGCGGCACGGCTCGCCGTGCCTTGGTACGATACCGTGCCGTCCGTACAGTACCGGGCACGGCCCGCCGTGCCCCTACCGGTTGACGGCTGAAAGCTCAGGAGGAGGGGAAACTATGGCCGATCGTCTTTCCGCGTCGACCAATAGCTATCACACCTACTCGCTCGAAGAGGCGTTGACGGGCATCGCCGGGGCCGGCTTCACGAGCGTCGAGCTGTCGTCCGTGCCCGGCTGGACCGAGCACGTG
>JBOGUE010000478.1:0-3734 GCA_050695955.1 Thermomicrobiales bacterium
GGTACCCTCTGGGTGCGGTGGCGCGCAAGTGCCGGGGTAAGGGCTGCTCCCTATCACTCCCAAGACTCGATCAGCTCGTCCAGCGATCGCCGCTCCCGCCGTACCGGATCCTTTGCGGCATGCCCGATCGGCAGGAGCGCGTGCGGCATCAGCGCGTCGTCCAGGCCGAGCATCTCGCGCACCACGTCAGGGCAAAAAAGCGGCGCACACATCCAACCCGCGTCCAGCCCGTCGGCATAGATGCTCAAGAGCAGATTCTGCACGGCCGCACCCAGACTCTGGATCGCCATCGTCGCTTCCGCTTGTTGCCGGTCCGCATCCGGGTAGGCGTCGAGGTCGGCGAGATAGAGGCAAACAACGACGAGCACCGGTGCGGTCAGGATCCGTTCCCGGCTCTTGTCGAGCCGAATCTGAACGATCTCTGGCTCCTGACCGTCCAGTTCGAGTTGACTCCGCCAGGTGCCGGCCATCGCGTCCGCCAACGCGAGTCGCCGCTCGAACGACTCCACGACCGCAAAGCGCCACGGTTGCCGGCCGTGTGGCGATGGCGCCCAGCCCGCCGCCGCGATGGCCCGCTTGACCGCGCTTCTCGACACGGGTTCCGCCCGAAACGCCCGCACGGATCGCCGTCCCTGCACGACCGATGAGAGATCAGTCGGCCTCGGCATCAGCGAGTTCTCCGCCTTGCCTCGCCAGGAACTAGCCGAAAACGCCTCGATCCAGATCACCGGCGCGGCGTCGATTGCCATCGTCGCGTACTGGGGATATTTGGTCCGGAGAGCGGCGACCGCATCGTCGTACCGTGGCTCGCCAGGATCGATCAGTCGCGCCCTGCCTCGGATGTGGACGAAGGCGAGCCGTTCCCAATCTTCCGCGTAGTCGTCGACGATGAGCGCCACCTCTGGCCGGGACAGGATGTTTTGCACTCGCCGCAGCCGCTCCAATGGGCGCGACTTCGGCTTCTGATCCAACGCGGAAACGATCACCGGGCCATCCGCGCCGTCCAGCACGGCAAAACAAACCGGCACCGCGTACGGATTGCCCTGCTCATCGGCCGTCGCCAGACGCCCGACACGCCGGTTTCGCACGAAGTCGATCTCCTCCGCGGTCGGCGCGCGACCTGCCGCCGCCACGGTGGGAATGGGAATGTTCCTAGTCATTGCGAACCGTCGGGATCACATAGTCGTCGGGTCGCGGCGACCAGGCCGGCAACTCCGCGGATGCGCCGTAGAATGCGGTCAGGCTAAAGAGGTAGATCGCCGCCGGCTCATCGTGCAGCGCCTGCCCGAGCTGCCGGTAGATTTCCGCCCGCGTCGCTGGGTTGGCCTCGACCGCCCCGGCGTCGATCAGCGTCTGCGCCGCCGCGCTGTCGTACCGGGAGAGGAAGCCCTGGTTAGAAACCATCAGGTTGATCAGCGTGTACGGGTCGAACATCGGTCGCCAGCTCGCGTAGCGCAACGGCGCGGCCGCGGTGTCCGCCCACGTCTCATTGAAGATGGCCGTCTCCCGCGGCTGCAACTCGACCTCGATTCCGACGTCGCCCAACTGCGCGGCAATCGCCTCCACGATCGTCTGATTCTCGCCGACCGTGTGCTCCAGCGCCGTCGAGAATCCCTCGCCTAACCCAGCCTCAGCCAACAACGCCTTCGCCCGGTCAGGATCGTATGCATACGGCGCCAGATCGGGGTTGTAGCCGAGTCCGCTCTCCGGAAAGAGATTGGCCAGACGCTTTCCATTCCCACCGATGAGTGCCTCCACGATCGCGTTCACATCAACCGCGTAGTTCAGCGCTTGCCGCACGCGCGCATCGCCGAAGGGTTCGGTATCGGTCGCGATCCGGACGAAGGTGACGCCGGAAATCGGCGTCGCAATCGCCTGTGCGCCCCCATCTTCGACGGCCCGAAGCTGATCCGGGATCGTCCGAATCAGTCCCGCATTGCCCGCCAGCAGGTCGGCAACCCGCGTGCTTGCCTCCGGCACGAATCGGACGACGACCCGCTTGGCGATCGGTTGCCCCTTCAGACTGCCCGCGGGGTAATCGGGGTTTGCCTCCAGCGTAATGTGATCCCCCCGCTCCCACGCGACGAACCGGTATGGACCGGCGCCAACTGGATTCGCACCGATGTCGTTGCTTGCTCCGTATGCCGGCGGGATAAGCGCGAGCCAGGCGGCCATCTGCGCCGGCAACCAGGGAGCAGGTTGGAGGAGATCGAACTGCACGGTCAACGGATCGACCTCTCGCGCTTCGGCAATGACCTTGAAGGTGTCGGCAAGCTGCGACGCGGTCTCGTCGGCAACGAGATGCTGCACCGAGAAGACAATCGCCTTCGCATCGACCGGCTCGCCGTTGTGAAACGTCAGGTTCGGCCGCAGCTTGATCTCGAACGTTACCGGGTCGGGCTGGCTGATCGACTCCGCCAGGAGCATCTCAAGCTCACCGGTCGGCCCATACTGCACCAACGAGTCGTAGATCGAGTGGATCACCGACCAGCCGTCGTTGTCGTAGACGAGCGCGGGATCGAGACTCGGCGTTTCCACACCGAGGTCGATAACCAGCTCGTCGACTTGCTCAACATCCGGCGTTGCCTGATGCAGGAGTCGACTCGTCCCAAGAGACGTATCGCCGCCAGCCACCGCGACGCCCCGCGTTGTCAGGGCGACGGCCCCAATGCCCACACCGTGCAAGAGACGACGTCGCGTCAGGGAACCACCAGAAATCGTAGAACCAAGTCCATCAAGGAGACGTGTCACTGCCTGTCCCTCCTATTGTTGCCTGTCGCCGCGCCGTTCCACCTAGAGGCGCCGCCCACGCGACGCGGGATCCAGCACGTCGCGCAGCCAGTCGCCGAGCAGATTGAATCCAAGAATCGTGAGCGCGATCGCCGCGCCGGGAATTGTCGAGACCCACCAGGCGGTCAACAGCGTGTCGCGACCGTCCGCCACCATGCCGCCCCAGGTGATGCGATCGCTCGGGATACCGAGTCCGAGATAGCTCAGCGCCGCCTCGTAGAGGATCATCGCCGCCACCTGCTGGCTAGCCACCACGATGATCGGCCCGGCTACGTTCGGTAGAACGTGGCGCACGAGCACCCGCGACGGATGCGCGCCGGCCGCCCGCGCCGCCTCGACGAACGGCGCGTGACGCAGCGACATCGTCTGCAGCCGTACAATCCGCGCGTAGCCGATCCAACCAGTCAGCGCCAACACCGCGACCACGTTCGTGGCGCTGTTGCCCAACACCGTCACGACGCCGATCGCGATCACCACGAACGGGACCGCCATCTGCACGTCGACCACGAAAGAGATCGCCGCGTCCACGAATCGCCCCGCATATCCAGCAAGCAACCCCAGCCCGACGCCGATCAGCCCGGCGATAGCGGTCGCAATCACGCCGACCGCGAGCGAAATGCGCGCGCCGGCGACGATGCGCGCCAGTAAATCCCGGCCGAGCCCATCGGTACCAAAGGGGTGCTCGATGCCGTCACCCCATATCAGCGGCTCAACCAGTCGCGACGGCAAAACCTGCTTGTCGGGATCGACGCCAACCGCATAGGGACCGGCAAGCGCAACAGCAACGAGGGCGAGCGTAATGGCCAGCCCAATCGCGCCGCCGGTCGGGACGTGTCGCGGCCTCCGCGTCAATTGCCTCGACGGCATCCGCTGAGACTCGACTGCCGCCGGTGTAGCGACCAGCACGGAGCGGCGGGAGATGTGCTCGATCACCATGCGCCGCC
>JBOGUE010000479.1:0-7163 GCA_050695955.1 Thermomicrobiales bacterium
CAACAGGCTTACTGTGTGGTGGGTCGCGGCGGATTGCTGCTCTCGCGGCAGGGGGTGACGCTGCCGGGCGCGCAGATCGAGGGCGGCTCGCTGACGAAGGACGATCTCGACGACGTCGCCTTTGCGATTCAGCACGGGGTCGATTTCCTTGGCCTCAGCTTCATCCACAGCGCGGGGGATCTGCTGATGGCGCGGGGAGTTGCCGGGGCACATTCGGCCCGGCCGCCGGCGTTGATCGCCAAGATCGAACGACCGGATGCGCTGGAGAACGTGCGCGACATTGCCCACCAGGCCGATGGTCTGATGGTGGCGCGCGGTGACCTGGGCGTGCAATTGCCGCCGGAGCGGGTGCCGCTGGCCCAGAAGGAGATCATCGGGGTCGCCAACAGTCTGGGCGTGCCGGTGATCACGGCGACCCAGATGCTCGAGTCGATGATCATGCAGCCGATGGCGACCCGCGCCGAAACGAGTGACGTCGCGAACGCCGTCTGGGACGGCACCGACGCGGTGATGCTCTCGGCCGAGACGGCGGTCGGCAAGCACCCGATGGAAGCGGTCCAGACGATGCACCGCATCATTGTCGCGGTCGAAGAGCGCGGGCCGGTGCGAACCGAGGCGTCGCAAAAGCCGCTTCCGACCGGCAAGGACGTGACACTCAAGTTCGCCGATGCCATCGCCCGCGCGGCTCACGCCTTGTCGGAGATCGCGCCTGCCGAGCACATCGTCGTCTTCACGCAAACCGGAACGGCAGTGCGGCGCGTCGCGAAGTATCGGCCGAATCCGCCGATCATCGCCGTGGCGGAAAACGAGGAGTACGCGCGCCGACTGAACATGGTCTGGGGCGTCCGCGCCGTGGTCGTGGGGGTCGAAGAAGACCCGGACAAGATGTTCCGCAAAGCCGGCAAGGCGATCGTCGAAGCGGGCCTGGCGTCGCCCGACGAGTTCGCCCTCATGGTCGGTTCCCTGCCGATGACGCACGTCGCGGGGCGGACGAATCTATTGCATGTGCGGAAGTTGGGGACGTAGTAACGCGGTAGTCAGTAGTCAGTAGTCAGTAGTCAGTAGTCGACCATTGGTGCGCGGCTGATCCCGTCGTCGATAACGACAGCGGTCGGACCACTATCGACTCACGACTCACGACTGACTACTGACTACTGACTACCGGCGACTTCGGGAGGGTGAACGTGAAGACGCTGCCGCCGTCGGTGGGTTGGGCGACCCAGATGCGGCCGCCGTGAGTCTCGACGAGACGGCGGGCGATGGAGAGACCGAGACCGGCGCCGCCGTGGGCGCCGTCGCGGGTGCGAGCTTTGTCGCCCCGGTAGAAGCGGTCGAAGACGTGGGGGAGATCTGATTCCGGGATGCCTTCGCCGGTGTCGCGGACGCTGACATGGATATCCGCGCCGCGGTCAAGCACCTCGACGACGACCGAGCCATCGGCCGGCGTGTGGCGGATCGCGTTTTGGACCAAGTTGTAGAGGACACGTTGGATGCGGTCGGCGTCAATCATGACCGGTTCGAGATAGGGAGGGCAGTGGGCCTGAAGCAGCACACCCTGCCGGACCGCTTGGGCGTTCATCGCCTCAATCGTTTCGAGGACGAGCGATGAGATCGGGCTGGCTTGGAGGCGGAGCGTCACCTGGCCGGCGTCGAGACGGGCCATCTCGAAGAGGTCGTCGATCAGCTTGCCGAGGCTGATCGTTTCGCGCTCCATCGCCGAAACGTAGCGCCGGATGGTGGCCGGGTCGTCGGCGACGCCGTCGTTGATGGCCTCGACCATGACCCGGAGCGAGGCAAGGGGGGTGCGTAAATCGTGCGAGACGGCGGCGATGAGGCCTTGCCGCGCCTCTTCGAGTTCGTGTTGGCGGGCGAAGGCCGTTTCGAGCCGAGTTGCCATTTGGTTGAAGGAGTGGCCCAAGTCAGCGAGTTCGCGCTCGCCGGCAATGGGGACGCGGGTGCTGAGGTCGCCACCGGCCATTTTCACCGCCGCGTCGCTGAGACGGCCGATGGCGTCGGAGAGCGAGGCGCTGACGAGCGTGGAATAGATCATGGCGATTGCCAGCGAGTATCCCAGCAACAGCGTCAGCAGCCACAGGTCGTGTGACGAGAAGAACATCTCGTACGCGGTGTAGGCGATGTTGACGAGGACGACAACAGCGCCGACAAGGTGCGCCGCGGCGAGCCTGGCGCTGAGCCGGTTCCAGCGGCGACCGGACGAAAGGACGATGAAGAGTCCGCCGGCGACGAGCGATACGACCGCCGAGCCAACGAGGAGCCGAAGCATCAGCGGGACTTCAGCGCGAGGAAGGTCGAGCGCGGTGAGGGCGATGGTCATGGCGGCAGCGATGGCCCCGATGACCGCCAGGAGCGCGTAGGTGATACGCTCCGCGACGCGGGTGCGGCGTCCGGCGCGGGCGATCATCGGAAAGGCTCCGCCGTCATGGCTCGAATTTGTAGCCGACGCCCCACACGGTCTTGATGAAACGCGGGCGTTCGGGGTCGGGTTCGATCTTTTGGCGCAGGCGTCGGATATGGACGGTGACGGTGCCGCCGTCGCTGGCATAGGCCCAGTCCCAGACCTTGTCAAGCAGCTCGTCGCGGGAGAAGACCTGGCTGGGATGGGCGGCGAGGAATTCGAGCAGGTCGAACTCGCGGGCAGTGAGCTCGATGTTCGTCCCGTTGAGCTCCACCTGGCGGCGATCCGGACGGATGGTCATCGGGCCGAAGTGGAGGGGATCGCCGTCGGCGACCGGTTGAGTGGCAGCGCGACGGAGGACAGCCTTGACCCGGGCGACAAGCTCCCGCGGACTGAACGGCTTCGAGACGTAGTCGTCAGCGCCGACGCCGAGGCCGATGATGGTGTCGGTCTCGTCGCCCTTGGCGGTGACCATGATGACCGGGACGTTGCTCTGGGTGCGGATGCGGCGGCAGACCTCGAGGCCGTCGACGCCGGGTAGCATCAAATCGAGGAGGACGAGATCGGGGCGGGCGGCGGCGAAGCGAGACAGCGCCTCGTGACCGTCGGCGGCAAGCTCGACTTGAAAGCCGTCCTGCCGCAGGTACTGGGCGACGACTTCGCGCACGATCGATTCGTCGTCGACGATCAAAATGGTGGTCATCGTCGGCCTGGTTTGGGACGCGGATTGACGTGAATGATTCGCGTCTGTTCCCGCGTAGCTGGAAAGTCCGGTTGTGCTCATCTTACACCCATGGCTGTCGCGTTTGTCCTCGCGTGACAGTGCCATGGTGAGGCGCCCGCGTTACCCGCGGACGACAGGTGTGACGAGATTCTTACGTGCGGCGAGACTTTAGCGCCAGGGTTCGTCGCCGGGGGCCTGCTTGCCGCCGAAGCGGCCATGCTCGTTGCGGTCCAGGGCGGCGAGTTCGACGAGGTTGTCGAGGAAGCCGTCGAACGAGGCTTCGTCGCTGAAGAAGTGGAAGCGGCCGATTTCGTAGGCGGTTTGTTGGCCGGGAACGAAGAGTTCGCCTTCGAAGGCGAGTTTGGCGAGGCGTTGAAGGCGGGGGTCGTCCTCGGGGAGGTCGAGCACGAAGCCGGCGAGCGATTCGAGGGCGGAGGCCGAACGCAGATTGCGGGCGTCGCGTAGGTCGTCGTTGACGCGTTGGCGACGCCAGATGGCAATGGTGCGGAGGTAATCGGCGATCGGCAATCGAATCGATGGCTGCACGTGGTGACGCCTTTCTCGGGTAGTTTCCATGGCGCCGCAGTTGGTGGCGGGCCAGGTGGAAGGATGCCAGAAACGGGAGACGCCGTCAGGGGCGCGGTCGAGCGGACGATGAGGAGCGAAACGCGGGATGGACCTTCAGGCGTTTGCAAAGCGGCTTGATCAGGAGTTCGACGTCAATAGATACCTGGAGCGCGATGGCTGGAACTTTGCGCTCACACCAGCGGAGCGAGCCAGTCTGCTCGACGATGCCGGCCCAACCTTTGCCGCGACCTTCAATGGACTCGTGCTCGCCGGAGCGAACGGAAGTCGGGTAGTGGGTCGGGTCTATCTGCTCGTCTTTCCTGAGCTTTCCCTGGTGGATCAGGTGATTGCAGCCGAGCGCGAGCGGGGAACGCCGGGCGCGGTTATCGTAACGCACCATCCGATGGACATGGAAAACGCCGGGCGCGGGTTCATTGCGATCCCGCCGCGGCAGCTTATCGAGATGCGAGAAGCGCGCATCGGGATGTATGTCCTCCATGCGCCGTTGGACTGTCATCACGAGATCTCGACCAGCGGCGCTCTGGCCGCTGGGCTCGGTCTGCGGCGAGTTGGGACGTTCGCACCATATGTTGCCGGACATGCGGGCGTGGTCGGTGAGCAGAAACCAGAGCCGTTTGCTGTCTTTGCCGAGCGTGTTCGCCGACTTTGTGAATTGTCGTCGCTTCATCCCGAGCAGATTCGATTCGCGGGCCGGATGGTCGAGCGTGTAGCGATTGTCGCGGGTGGAGGCGACGATGTGACGCAGATTGACGGGGCACAAGCGCTGGGGGCGGACACCTATTTGGCCGGCGTGTGGTGGACGCCTCACACCGGCGAATGGCCCGACGCGAATCGGGCGGCGATTCGCGATGCGATGCCGCGCTGGACAATGAATTTCCTCAGCGCCTCACATGATGGTTCGGAGTTGGTTGTCTTTCGCGATCGATTGCAGCCGCTGTTCGAGGAGTGGGGGTTGGACGTCGAGTTGGTGCGGCAGGCGGATCATTGGCGCTAGACGGAAGGCGCTAGGCGTTAGACGTTGTGAGGGCGTCCGAGCGGAGGGGGGTGGGCCGCCCCTACGGTGCCCCGGTGGTTCAATGTAGAACGAATTTTCGGAAACCCCTTGCCATAGATCACCTGTTCTGTTAGAGTGTACGTACAGGCAAATGCCTCGGCCCGCATCCGGTGACAGATTGGCACAGTGGAACCGAGAAGGCGCTCGCGATAGGCGAGTCGGCCCTCCGGCAGGGTCGACGTGTCTCTGAAAGGCAGTGTGGCAGGAGGATGACGATGAAACTGGCGATGTTGCGGCGACCGGCGACGACGATGGACGAGGCGGAATCTGGGCCGACATTGACGGTGGTTGGGCGGCCGGCCGCGATTCTGCCATGGCCGGGAGAGCACGCGACGCGGCCGCAGCCGGCCGTTGCTGAGCTGAGGACGAAGCTGTTTCGGGAGCAGCGGGTCGAACAAGACCAGTACTCGATGACGGTGAGCGCGGCCGGGCGGTCCGTTTCCGCGATCCTCGCCGCCCTCGCCGATGCGTGTGATGACGTCGAGGATTTTGGGCGGGCGCTCGGTGGTGATGATCAGCTCATTCTCAGTATCCAGGTGCGGCTGTAGGGCGACGGGACGGGACGATTCCTCGCCGCGGCTCGGAATGACGGGGTGCGGCGCCCGGCCCTACGCCACCTGAGGTGCGGACGAAAATCGGTCGAGGCGGAAGAGGTCGATGTCGTGGTCGGTTGAGCCGCGTTCGACCAGGTCGGCGACGGTCTCGCCGATGACTGGGCAGAACTTGAAGCCGTGGCCGGAGCAGGGCGAGACGAGGATGACGCGTGGCTCGGCGGGGTCGAGGTCGAGGATAAAGTGCTCGTCGGGCGTGTTGGTGAAGATGCATGACCGCATCGCCATCGTTGGACCGGCGCCGGATGGCAGATAGCGTGCGGTGAAGTCCCGCAGGATCTTCTCGTCGATGGCGTCAGATTCGCGGTGGAAGTGATCGGGGTCGATTGGCTCGTCCCGGTGGTGGTAGCGGCCGACCTTGAACCCAGGCACCAAGTAGACGGGTAAGCCGTAGTAGCGGCCTTCTTCCACGGAAAGATTGAAGACCGGCAGGCGCGCGGGCCGGAAGTGGTCGGGTTGGAGCGGCTGGAGCCAAGCCAGCACCTGTCGTTCCGGCGACAGCAACGGCGCCAGCGTGGGCGAGAGATGGCCGTTCCAGGCGCCGGCGGCGACGACGAGCCGTTCCGCCTCGTAAACGCCGCGGTTCGTTTCCACCCGGACGCCGCTGGCGGTCAGTTCCCAGGAGCGTGCTTGCTCCCTCGCGTGAATCGTTGCCCCGGCCTCTTGGGCGGCGACGACGTGGGCGACGATGCAACGCTCCGACGTCAAGAATCCGCCGTCGGGTTGGAACAGGGCGTGATGGCCCGCCGGCAGGCGAAAGGCGGGGAACCGGCTGGTTAGCTCCGCGCTTGTCAGCACCTCGTATGGGAGATCGTGGATCTGGCAGGAGCGAAGTGATTCGCGGAAGACCGCACCGTCGCGGTCGCTGGCATCGATCGACCCCGTGATGAAGAGCAGTTGTTCGTCGAAACCGGTTTCCAGCTCGCGCCAGAGCTCGAAGGCGCGACGCAGGAGCGGCACGTAGCTGGGGTCTTCGTAGTAGGCGAGGCGGATAATGCGGCTGACGCCGTGCGACGAACCCATGGCATGGGGAACGTCGAACCGCTCGATGCCGAGGACGCGCTGGCCCCGGCGGGCCACGTGGTAACAGGCCGCGGAGCCCATCCCCCCGACGCCAAGGACAATCACGTCATAGGTGTTGACCGGTCGCGCCGAGGCGGTCGGCATGCCCCTCACCATCCCACTTGGATGAAGACGTTGTTTTGCGGCTCGCAGCCTATCACGGGCGCTAGTGCGCCGCGAGGCTGGTCAGCATTTCCTGATCGTACGCTGTCTGAATAGATGTCTCCACCAACTCGCCGGATCGAGCCTCTGGCGCGGCATCAGTGGGTGAAACGTGATCGCTGCCCAGATGACTGGAGGATTCAGCCGGCGAAGGTATCCAACGCGACGTTCCGCGTCGTCTAGTGCGCATTGGGTCATGTTCGAGGAGGCACGACATGTGCAAGGACTCATCATCGTGGGACTGCCGAACGCGGACATTGCTGGATGTGCGATGGGTGGCATCCGTTCGGGCCACGCGGTCGTGGCGTTGCGGTTCCGCGTGCCCAGCGATGGAAAAACGAGCGAGGCAGGAGATCGATCATGGACAAGACTCCAGTTAGCGGTTCTTTGTGGGAGAGGTTTATCGCGTCGCTGATGGGCCTTTTTGGCCGGCGCCCCGCGGCGCCCGGCACCGGCGCATCGAACGATTGGAGTGCCCATACCAGAGCCGGTGAACGGTCGGGCGGCAACGAATCCGCGGGGACGACCCTGTCCCAAGGCGTGGAC
>JBOGUE010000480.1:0-2014 GCA_050695955.1 Thermomicrobiales bacterium
GTCATGCTGAGGCGCAGCCGAAGCATCCCCCGGCGAAGCCGCTCCGCCTCTGGGGTCGCGGTCGCTGCTGGAGGTGCGCTGCGCGCGGGGATGCTTCCTGCCTCAGCATGACGGAGCCTTGCCAACACGGCCTAGCCCTTGATTCCGGTGAGCGTGATCCCTTCAATGAAATAACGCTGCGCAAGAAAGAAGAGGACGACGATCGGCAGCACGACCGCCGTTGAGGCGGCCATGAGGTAGTTCCACTGCGCGGTGTAGAGACCCTGGAACGTCGCCAGTCCGATGGCGAGGGTGTACTTCATGTCGTCGCTGAGGTAGAGCAAGGGACCGAGGAAGTCGTTCCAGACGGCGATAAAGGTGAAGATGGCGACGACGATCAGGGCGGGGCGGGAGAGGGGCAGGATGATTTGCCAGAGAACTCGGATCGGGCTGGCGCCGTCGAGATAGGCCGCCTCGTCGAGGTCGCGCGGGATGGTCATGAAGAACTGGCGCAAAAGGAAGACGTTGAACGCGCCGCCGCCGAACCAGGCGGGGACGGTTAAGGGCAAGTAGGTGTCGATGGCGCCGAGTTTCTGCCAGAAGATGAAGGTCGGAATGAGTGTCACCGCGTAGGGGAGCATCAGGCCGGTGAGCAGGATACCGAATACCAGATCCCGACCAGGCCAGCGGAGGCGGGCGAAGCTGTAGGCAGCAATCGAGCTGGTGATGACGGTGCCGGAGACGGCGAAGAACTCGATGGTCATCGTATTGAGCAGGTAGCGGTCGAAGGGGACGGCGGTCAGCGCTTCTTCGAAGTTGGCATAGGCAAAGGGGCGCGGGATCCACTCCGGCGGCATGACGAAGATCTGGGCCGGCAACATGAAGGAGCTGCGCACCAACCAGGCGAAGGGGAGCAGGACGACCACAGCGCCCGCGCCGAGGATCAGGTGGGTGAGCAGATGTGCCCACGGCAGGCGGTGACGCCTGCCGAATGCGAGGGAGGTTGCCATGCCGGTACGCACGGTTTGCGAGACGCTCATCAGCGTCCTTCCACTTCATAGTAGACCCAATGCCGCGCCGAGCGGAAGACGACGATGGTGACCGAGAGGATGACGACAAAGAGCAACCAGGCCAGGGTGCAGGCATAGCCCATCCGGCTCTCGGTGAAGGCGGTGCGATACAGGTAATAGACGTAGAAGAGGGTGGCATTGTTGGGGCCGCCGCTGGTCATCAAGTAGGGCTCGGTGAACGCCTGGAAGGCGCCGATCAGCCCCAAGACCAGGTTGAAGAAGATGGTCGGCGTCATCATTGGCAGGGTGACGTCGCGCAATCGGTGCCAGAGGCCGCCGCCGTCAACCGCGACTGCATCGTAGAGGTGGCCGGGTACGCCTTGTAGCCCGGCCAGAAAGATGACCGCGGCGTTGCCGAAGCCCCAGGCGCTCATCAGGATGAGGGACGGAACCGCTGTGTCCTCGGCGTAGATCCACTGCGAACCGTTGAGACCGATCCGCTCCAGCGCCGCGTTGAAGAGTCCGAACTCCGGATTGAAGAGCCAGAGCCAGAGGACCGTGTTGGCGACGGCCGGCACGAGGACTGGCAGGTAGAAGATCGTGCGCAGGATCGACCGACCGCGGATGTTCTGGTTGAGCAACAGCGCGGCGATGAAGGCGACCAGGAGCGTCAACGGCACCGCGCCGAGGGCAAAGGAGGCCGTGGCGCGGAGAGACTTGCGGAAGAGCGGGTCTTCGGTGAAAGCCTCGCGGTAGTTGTCGACGCCGATGAACTCCGCATCACCGGCGATGTTCCAGTCGGTAAAGCTGATACCGAAGGAAGCGACCATCGGTGAGATGGTGAAGATGAGAAAGCCGAGGACGGCGGGGAGGGCGAGCAGGATGCCCCAATTGCGCTCCATGCGCTGAAGCCCCGAGCGCCCGCCAAAGAGTGTGGCCAATGGATCGTCCCCCCTCCCGAATGCCGCCGCCCGTCCGTCGTTGGGGGAGGGACCCGCGCCCTCCCGTCGTCCGAAGGACGACAC
>JBOGUE010000481.1:0-8609 GCA_050695955.1 Thermomicrobiales bacterium
CGAATACTCTCCGAGAGGTCCCTCATTCTAGCCCCGTTAAGTATCAAGCTCACTCTGACGCTCAATCAGCTCTACGGGACGTTGACCATGTTCCTTGCCGGGCAGATCGCCCCGTTGAGCCTCTTCCCCGAACCGGTCCGCGTCGTCGCCTCGATTCTGCCGTTCCGCTGGATGGTCGCGTTCCCGGTCGAGGTCCTCCTGGGGCGGGTCAATGGCGACGATCTGCTGATCGGGATCGGGATGCAGGCCCTCTGGATCGCGCTCGCCCTGCTGGGGATGCGGTGGCTCTGGAGCCGTGGCGTCCGCCGCTATTCGGCGGTCGGGGCATGAAGCCTGAGGCCTGAAATGCACGCCCTGACTGTCGTTCGTACCTACGTCAAGCTGGGGGCGCTCAACGCCCTCCAGTATCGTGCCAACTTCTTCTTCGATCTGATCGGCGTCGCCAGTTACCTCGTCAGCGTCTTGTTGACGCTCGGCCTGATCTTCCGGCAGACCGACACGCTCAATGGTTGGAACGGCGACGAGCTGATCGCCCTGGTCGGGATCCAGATCCTGGTCGGCGGGTTCGTCGGACTCGTCATCCGGCCCTCGCTGCAGCAGTTGATGGAGAACATCCGGCTCGGCACGCTCGACTTCATGCTCACCAAACCGGCCGATTCGCAGTTGCTGGCCAGTGTCCAGCAGGTCAACTTCGGAGCGGCGGCCGAAGTTCTGGTCGGCCTGGCGGTGATCGGGACCGCCCTCGTCCGGCTCGGCGCCGCGATCGGCGCGCTCGACGCGATCGCCTTCGTGATCCTGATCCTGGCCGGTCTGGTCATCGTCACCTGCTTCTTGACCTTACTCTCGACTTGCTCCTTTTGGTTCGTGCGGCTCGACAACATCTTGGTGATCTTCCAATCGGCGTTCAGCGAAGCCGGACGCTGGCCGATTACCATTTATCCTGGCTGGTTGCGGATCTCCCTCACCGTCCTGATCCCGGTCGCCTTCGCCGTGACCGTGCCCGCCGAGAGTCTCACCGGTCGCCTGACGGCATCGACGATGCTGACGACCCTTGCCCTGGCCGTCGGCTTCGCCACGGTCGCGCGCTGGTTCTGGCGGTTCGGTCTCAAGCACTACACGGGTGCGTCGGCCTGAGGGCAAGGAGTCCCGTCGCTGAAGGGCCGGATTGCGCACGACGGAGTCCCGCCGGGACTCCGGGACTGGGGACGCCGCGGGCAACCGCGCCGGAAGGCGCTCGGTCTTGCGCGAAGCGGGTCGCACCGCGAAGAATGCACGCGACGTTCCTTTTGAGGGGAAGAGGAGGAGCCAGAAACCATGCGACGAGGATGTTTGATCGCGGTGGTGGCGGTGCTCGGGCTGTGCGGCATCGGCTGCGGGTTGGTCTGGTTCGTGGTGCTACCGCGGATTCAGGATGAGATCGCCGGGGAGTTCGAGGACGCCGTGGCGACCAGCGTGGCCGGGATTCCCGCCATCACGGACGTGCGTGCCGGCACGGCCGTCGTCACCGAGCAGATGCTGAACGAGAGCTTCACCGGTAACGTCGAGGGGTCGGAAGGGGTCGACGTCGAGAACATCGTGGCCAACATCACGCCGGCCGGGGTCGAGATCGTCTTCGACTTGACCGATCAGGACGCGACCTACTCTGGTCAGGTGGTCGCGGAGGATGGCGCGCTGGTGGTCCGCGACATGGAGGTCGACCCGTCGCAGATGGGGTGGTTTGTACCGGCGGACAAGATGGCGGGGGCGATCGAAGACGGGGTCAACGGTGTGCTGGAGGCGAACAACCTGCGGCTAAGGAGCGTCGAGCTGGGCGACGGGCAGATGACGCTAACGACCGAAGCGGCGCCGTAGGACGAGGCGACAGGCGACAGGCGACAGCTTTTTCGTCATTCCGAGCGAGCGAGGAATCATCCTGTCAACAAGACGACGGGACGATTCCCCACTTCGTTCGGAATGACGGAGGTATGGCGTGATGAAGCTCAGGAGGGGATCAGTCGAAGCCTGTTCCAGCGTGTTCGTGGAAGCGGGCCAGTTCGTTTTCGCGAATCCAGCGGCGCTGGCCGATCTTGATTGAGTTGATGCGCCACTCCGCCAGCCGCCGGTAGAGCGTCGGCTTGGGGAGGCCCGCCTGGTGGGCGAACTCGTCGACCGAGAGGTAGCCCTCGGGGGCGGCGTGCCGCCGGTGGCGCCATTGGCGGCCGTCGTTGGGCGGGTCATAGCGTTCGACCGCGCCGGCGTCGACCAGCCATCGTCGCTGACCCTGCCGGGATTTGGGCAGCTTGATCGCGGGCTGGAGCCGGCCCCGGCGGATGAGGTAGGCGACGGTGTGGATGGTGCAGCCGAGGATGGCCGCCGCCTCATCGGTCGAGAGCCATGGTTTCGTGGCGGCGGGGCGCGGCCGGGCGGGGCGGCTGGGCAGGTCGCGCCGGGCCACGGGATCGGTGGGCGACGGGCTGGGGGTGGGCCGCTCGCGCAGGCGAGTGAGGACGCCTTCCCGCTCGGCCTGGGCGCGTAGCTCGGCGAAGTCGAGCTCGAGCGCGCGCGCAATCTTCCAGAGGGTGATGGGCGTGGTGCCGGCGGAGCCGCGTTCGATCTCACAGAGCTGGGCCGGCGAGATGCCGACCGCCTCGGCGAGGACCGCTTGGAACACGCGCAACTCGCCCCAGCGGCGCTGCCGAAGGCGCGCCCCGAGGGTTTGGGCTGCATGGGCCCCGGGTTGGTGCTGGTGCTGGTGCTGGCGCTGCATGTCCTCTCCTCTCGTTCGCGTCGATTTTACGTGCGCGCATGATGCGCGTTCCAGCCGGCCGCGACAACCCCGGCACCGGCAAAGTGCTTAATACTAGTTTGTGATCCAGAAATAGACAATACCCTCGCGGTGTTGTGTGCGACACACTCTGAGGATGGTCAGACGTCCGCCGCCAGGCAGCGGAAGAGGGCGGCGACCAGGAGGCGGAAGCCGGGGAGGACGTCCTCGCCGTCGAGGACGCCGTGCTCGTCGACCAGGATGGGCGACGTGTTCGGTCGATAGACAACGACCGTGCGGCGCCGGGGATCGACGTACCAGAGTAGCTTAACGCCAGCGTCCAGGTACTGCCGGACCTTTTCCTCGATACGGCCTCGACGGTCGGAGGGTGAGGCGACTTCGACGACCAGATCGGGGACGACCGTCAGGTATCCGCCCAACGCACTGAGGGGCGGCAACCGGTCGGCCCGGATGAACGAGGTATCGGGGGCGAGGACCGTATCGGGATCGAACTCGAAGAGATAGCCGGTGTCCGAATTGAAGACTTCCCCCAAGCCGCGTGGTCGCGCGAATTCGCGGATGAGTGCCGCGGCCTCGCCACCGATCCAGCCGTGTGCTCCCCCCGCTGGCGACATGCGGATCAGCTCTCCTCGGATCAATTCATACAGAAAGCCGTCGTCCTCGATCTGCATCAGGTCGTCGGCGGTCATCAGCTTGGTCGTTGCCATCTGGTTCGCTCCGTGACGTGGGCGAGGGCATCCGCGTCTAGTCTAGCATCGGATCGAAGGTGCAAGAATGCGGCCCCGGACGGCCTTCTTCTTGCCGGAGATGCCACCATTCCTCCGTCGTCACGTAGACTACGCATATCGGGAGATTACTCCCGCTCTTTACGCGCGCGGGTTTGGCCGACGGGGCCGCGAGCGATTTGTTGCGTCGGGTTGCGCAATGGCAATTGCTTGCACACTTTGGGAGGCAGGGACCGGTGGCACGGATCTTTGTCGGCAATCGGGCGATGGTGGACGAAGGGGTGTTGGAGGCGGTGCGGGCGCTGGGGGACGAATTCTGGGTCCTCGCCGAGTTCGACGTTAACCGGCGCAACATCGACTGGCTCATCTTGCGGCAGGTGCCGGACGACCGCCCGGCCGGCCGCTACTCAACCGTCATCCTGACCGAGCTGAAGCGTACGCGGGCTGTGCTCGACGGCGATGACAACAGCCGCTGGCGCGAGTACCGCGAGGGGCTCTGGCACGAGCTGGAGCCGAGCAACATGCGGGACATGAACCCGTGGCGCCAGCTCATCAACACGGTCAATACCTTCCGCGAATGGCTCTATAACAACCAGCGCCGCTTCCTCGCCCCAAACAGCGGCCAGGTGTACCCGGAGGCCGCGGTCAAGATCTGGCCGAACCTGCTCATCTTGAGCGATCCGGCGGAGATCGTGCACCGGCTGCCGCTGAAGCCCCACAACGGCTTTGGCGCGTACCACTTCCACCTCGGAGAGTGGGTGCGGCGGGCGTGGGGCTGGACGCCGCGGGAAGGGCTGCAACTGACGGCGGCGGAGATCGAGGACTTGACGCGAGTGTTGGGGGTGCAGGAATTGCCGCGGGAGTCCGCGCCGCGGTCGCTGAATGGACAGGCGATGGTCGACGTCGCGACCGAGCACGCGGCGATTGCCGGGTCGCTCGACTGGCTGGACGGGTTTGCATCCTGGGCGGCGGGGATCGAGCAGCGGATGCGGGAGCTGGAGGCGCGGCTCGAGGCGATGGCGACCGCGCCGGCGGCGGTGGATCGGCCGCAACCGATGCCCGTCCGCCCGAGCGCACTGGCGTCGCCGCCTGGCTACCAGCCGGACCGGGCGCTGACCGAGGATGAGCGCGGGCTGATCGTCGACGCCTTGGCCAACCTGCGCGATTCAGGCAAGAACCGCGACTTCCCGTGCCTCTTCGCCGAGATGCACCGCATGATCGGCGGCCCCACGTTCAAGACCCGCAACTTCAACGGCTACGGCAGTGCCCTGAATATGATGACCCGCGCCGTCGTCGAGGGCCTGGTCACGTTCGGGCCGACCGACGCCAACGGCGTGCCGACGGTCTACTTGCCGGAGGAAGAGGCGCCGGCGGAGGAGCCTGCCGACGCGGAGCCGGAGATGGTTGCGGACGGGGCGTGACGTCGGCGTTGACACCTGTTGCCGCTCCGCATGCGGCACGCTCACCTGCCACCGCGTCTGTACCTTGGCGCGTACCGCCACCGGGTTGACCTCCACCTCCCTTCCACGATGCAGTTCCACGCGGGAGCGTCTGCAACGCGCGCGTCCGCGTGCCCACGATCGTGCTGCCGCGTTCGGCGCGTTCGATCCCATTTTGTTGCATGACCAGGCCGTATTGATCTTCCGACGATGCCCGGGTATGATGTTATCGATTATCGATGATCGTTCATGCGGGAGGTGCTGATGACCAGGGAGAGGTATCGCGCGGCAGTGATCGGCTGTGGCAAGATGAGCCGAGGGCACGCCCGCGCGTTCGCGGACGCACCGGCTGTGAATCTGGTCGCCGGCGCCGACGTCAGCGAGGCGGCGCGCGCTGCCTTTGCCGGTGATTTCGCCCTCGACACGATGTACGCGGATCCCGCGCAAATGTTGGAGCGAGAGCAGCCCGATCTCGTGAGCATCTGCACGTGGCCTCCAACGCACGCTGACCTCACCGTGGCGGCCTTTGCCGCTGGCGCCCGCGTCGTGTGGTGTGAGAAGCCGATGGCCGTGCACCTGGCGGACGCCGACCGCATGCTTGCGGCCGCCGAGGCGGCGGGTGGGCTGATCGTCGTCAACCATCAGCGCCGCTTCGTGGAGAGCTACCGGCAGGCCCGGGAACTGATCGACGCGGGAGCGATCGGTGAGGTGACGCAGATCACCGGTATCTGCGGGGGCGATACGCTGACGGACGGCACCCACCTGATCGATATGGCGCGCTTTCTGAACGGCGACGTGCCGATCACGTCGGTCTTCGGCGCCATCGAGATGTCGCCGATGGGTAGTGTCAATCCTGACGGCATGGGGACGATCGAGTTCAATCAAACCCGGAAGCGTTACGGACACCACGTCGAAACCGGCGCGCTCGGGTTGCTCTGCTTCGAGAATGGCGTCCGGGCGCATCTGGAACTCGGGAAACTCGCGCGCGGTGGGTATCAACGCTTCTACCTCGACGGGGCGGAGGGCAGGATCGAGCTCAGCGGCGATAGGCCCTTCGACGACGGCAGTCGTCTGCGGATTCGTCGCCGCTCGGGCGCCCTTGAGGCGGTGCCGCCGGCCACGCTCGACGGGGCGATGGACCGGGTGCTCGGCGAGGCAATAAGGGTATTGGAGGAGGGTGGGAACCACACGCTGAGCGGGGCTTCCGGCCGCGCCGATCTCGAAGTTGTCACAGCGATCTACGAGTCCGCCCGCACGCGGACGATGATCGCCCTCCCCATCGACGTGCGGGAGTCCCCGCTGGAGGCCATGCTCGCCGCGGGCGAGATTCCATTGAATTAGTGATTGAGGAGCGACGATGAGACTCGGTTTCGCCGCCTTCGAGTTTATCAACCATGCCACCCGTCAGCGCTATTACCCCTCCGGTCGCCCCGTGGCGAGTACCGCCGGTCGACCTTTGCAGTTTTTCACGCACCGGCCCCAACCGGAGATCGATGCTGGCGACCCGCTCGGATGGCTGATCCCTCGATGTCGCGCGATGGGTTTCGATGCCATCGAAGGGAGCTTGCAGTCGTACCTGGAGCCGGAGGAGAGCGATCGCATCGGCAATCTCCTGGCCAAGCACGGCGTGGCCTTGACCACCGACTACGGCGACAACTTCGCGGCTCCATCCAAGGAACCACATGAGTTCCGTGCCTATGCACGGGTGGCCAAGCAGCTCGGCGTTACCGCAATCGGGGTGGGCGGGATGCCGTTCTCGATCAACCGATTCGTTGACGACCCGCCCTTTGCGCGGCAGATGGAGATGATCCGGACCGGTCTGGCGCCGCTCGTGGCGATCGCCGAGGAGGAAGGCCTCAAGCTCGGGTTCGAGAACCACGCCGACTACCGCTGCACCGACCTGCTCGCGCACGTGGTCGATCCCATCGGCTCCCCTGCACTCGGCATCAAGCTGGATACCGGAAACTGCCCGCTGGTGATCGAGGATCCGGTGGCCGCGGCGCGAGCTTCGGCGCACGTCTGCTACGCCACGCACTTCAAGGAGATGTTCATCAGCCCCGTCACCCCAGACGGCGGCAAGATCGTCGGCGCCCCGCTGGGACGCGGGCACTGCCAGCTCGACGAGGTCGCCCGCATCCTGGCCAAGGGTGCGCCAGACCCCGATCGCCTCATCCTCTCCATCGAGATTGGCTGGATGCCGCCGAACGAGGACTATTTCGAGTGGCTGGAAGCGTCGGTCGATTGGTGCCGTCGTGAACTGGCCGATGAGCTGAGTCCATTCGACCAGGCCGACTCGTTGCCACTGGTTGAGGCGGGCGCTGCAAGGAAGAGCTGATGAAGATTGGGCACACGGGGATCACATGGGGCATCCCCGGCGACGTCGAGACGGCGTACCGGGAGACGGCCGAGCTCGGCTACCTCGGCTTTGAGACCTTCGCGCGGACGATCATTGAGTGGAACCAGAAGCCAGGCGGATACCGCGCCCTGGTGGAACGCTTTGGGATACCGACGAGCGCGGCGTACTGCTATAAACAGTGGATTGATCCAGCCACGTCGGGGCAGGAGCTCGCCGCTGCCCGCGGCGAGGCGGAGGCTGCCAAACAGGCAGGGGCGAGTGCGCTGGTGCTGCAGGCGGGATCGAGACCAGAACAGGGATATGGCGACGATGAGATGCGCCGGCTCGCCGCTGCGCTCAACGCGATCGGCTCGTACTGCCGGGAGATCGGGCTCGTCGCGGCGTTGCACCCCCACACCGGGACCGCGATCGAGACCCGGGAGGAGATCGACGCCATCTTGCAGCTGACCGACGCCGAACTCGTCGGCTTTGCGCCGGATACGGGCCAGATTGCCAAGGGCGGCAGCGACATCGTCGAGGTCCTGAACACGCATCGGGACCGCATCGCGCATGTTCATCTGAAGGACTGGTGCGGCCGGTACGAGCGGGACGCCGCCGGCAAGGAGATTGACACGACCGGCTACGTCAACTACGAGCCCATCGGCAACGGTGTCCTGCCGATGCCGGAGATTCTCCGGATCGTGCAGGAGAGCGGCAGGGACTGCTGGGTCAACGTCGAGCTCGACGGCACGAACCGGGCGCCACGGCCGCCCAGAGAGGCCGCGGCGATGAGCAGGCGGTACTTAGGCGAGATCCTCGGCGACCAGGTGGCCTGGCGACGGTGAACCGGATACCGGCTAGACGACCCCCGCGGCAAGCATCGAAATGAGGGGATTGTCGTCGACGTCCAGCGGCAGCCTCACCAACTGCCTGCGACGGGACGACTCGTAGACCGCGAGTAGGATCTCCAGCGTGTCGCGGGCGCTCCGCGCTTCGAGTGGATGTTGGAGCCCCGGCTGCTCCAGACAGTCGACCATGGCGCTCACCTCGAGATCGCAGGCTGAGAACGTCGGATCGGCAGCGAAGTCGGCGGCGGAGAAGAGAATCTCCACCTCCGGCCCGCGGTGGATGCGGACCAGCGCCTCCTCGTCGTTCGGCCCATCGCCATTGACTTCCAGCCGGCCCGTCGAGCCGTGCAGGATGATCCGATGGTAGGTCCGCCCGACGATCGGTCGGGGCGAGATCCTGTTACAGTCCGCGCTGCCGTTCTCGCCGGCCGAACCGGCGCCGAGCAGGAGATTGACGCCGCCCTGTAGGCCGATCCAGCCCAGCGCGCAGTCCTCGAT
>JBOGUE010000482.1:0-3164 GCA_050695955.1 Thermomicrobiales bacterium
GCCAGAACCTCGTCACCGCCATGAACCCCACCCCAAGCTCGAGGAGGGGGATTGCTGTCGCCGTCGCGGTCACGAGCCGGTCACGCCGCGCGGGCAACCCGAGACCGACGAGAGTCGTCGCGAAGCCCCTCGTGTCAACCAACTTGGCCGCCCCGGCAGCGATCAGCACCGCCGCCAGCGTCGTCCTCGCCAGGAGCAGGATCAGATCGTCAGCCGACGACATCATGCGAAGGCTCCTTCGATGGAGGCGATCGCCTGATCCGCGGCAGCGTCCTCCCGCGCCAGGCGTAGCTCGCGCCGTAGCGGTACCTCGTGGCTCGCGACGCTCGCCCAGCGCACCGTTCCCTGTGGGTCGAGGAGCACCCCAAACGGCATCACCCGGACGTTGAAGCGGTCGTAGAACGTCTGATCGACCGGCACGATCGGCACCTCGACCCCCAGTTCCTTGGCGGTCGCCACGTTCAAGTTCGCCGTCTTGCGCGTCAGGACGACGACTTCGAAATCCGGGACGTCGGTGTGCATCCGGTTAGTCCCGGCGACGAGGTCGGGGAATGAGGCCAGAGTGTGGTCCGCGAAGAGCAAGAGTTGCCACCGGCTGCCGCTCGGACTCTTCCGCGCCGTGCCATAGAGATCAGGTAGGCGCCACTCAGGCGTACGTGCCCCCCGCTTCGGACCGTCGCGCTCGATACCGATCCGGCTCTCCAGCCTGCCGAATCCGATACGCAGGATCATCAGCAGGGTGAGGAGGATGAGCGCCGACGAGACGACGAGAAAGGCGATACTGACGGTAAGTCCCATCGCCCACGTCTCCTCGTCATTGCTATTGCCTGGACGATCGCCGCCACCTGGCCCGAGAAGACCGTGCGCGCTCCAACCTTCTCATGGAGAAGCGACGATCCGGTCCACCGTACGCACGCTCACCCCCCGGCCGCGGCGATCTCCCGGCGGGAGTGCCTCGCGGCTGGTCGGGAACCGTGGCGGTGACCGTGAGCCGGTCGGACCAGCGAACCCTGGTAAGCTTGGCGTGGCGGCCTGCGCCATGATCAATGCTAACAGGAAGCTATGCTACGTCTATGGACCATTCGGTTCATTTTCATCGTCATCATCGATGGAGTAGTAGCGCAGGTACCAGCGCGTCAGTTGCACGCGCCCATGCACGTTGAGCTTTTCGGAGATGTGAACGAGGTGGTTGTGTACCGTTGCGGGGCTGGTGCAGAGGAACTGGGCAATCTCCGCGTTGGTCCGTCCACGAACGACCAGCCGCAGGATTCGCCACTCCTGCGGGGTCAGCCGCGGCGTAGGGCATTGCTCTGACATCGGCGTCCTTCGAGATCACTCCGGCGTGTCTCGGCATGAACTGCCTCGCCTTCCCTGCAAAGGTTAATACGAAGCAAACAGTAGAATGGTTCCGCACCGAGGATGAGTCCGCTTTGCTCCTCACTCCTCACCGTGCGGCGGCGACGTATTCCCGGAGGGTTTCGGCGTCGAGGGGGCCGAGGTGGGTGGAGGCGACGGCGCCGTCGGGGCTGAGGAAGACGGTGGTGGGGTAGGCGGGAGGGATGCCGAAGGCGAGCTCGATGGGGCCGCGGGTGGGGTTTGTGCCGCCGTCGTCGCGGGCGTTGGGGTAGGTGAGATTGTGGTCGGCGATGAAGGCGCGGGCGTTCTCCGCCTGGTCGGCCTTGATGTCGACGCCGATGACGACCACATCCTCGTTCGCGGTTTGCTCGCTGAAGGCTTGCAGGATGGGGGCTTCGACCTTGCAGGGTTCGCACCATTCGGCCCAAAAGTTGAGGACGACGACGTTGCCCTGGAGGTCGGCGAAGCGCAGGGTTGAGCCGTCGAAGAGGGTGAGCGTGACGTCGGGCGCGGGTTCGCCGAGGCGGCGGCTGACCGGGTCCGATTCGTCGTCCCCGCCGCGCTGATAGATGCCGATGGCGACGACGGCGGCGACGATGAGGAGGCCAAGGGCGACCGGGGTGGCGCGGCCGTAGTGGCCGTAGCCGATGCGGCCCTGATCGTCGTCGGGTTCGTCGGGTGGCGCCACGTTCTGTTGTGCGGGACCGTCTTCTGTCATGCGTTGATCATTTCTGTGAAGGGCGACATGCCGTGCGGGTGGACGCTCGTCCGATTATCGGCTTGCGGCCGATGCGCGCCTTCGGCGCGCGGGAGCGGAGTCCGGCACAGGTCCCGCCCCGACGACGATTGAACACAGCAGGCCGCGCACGGTTAGGGTGCGTGGAGAGGCCGCGGACAGTTGCGGACAGTTAAGGGGCGCGGGCACGTTAGGGCAGTTCTTCAATGGCGACTTCGACACGTTCGGCGGTTTCGTTGTCGCCGCCGTAGAGGGCGGCGATGACGTTGCTGCCGGCGAAGATTTGGACCGGCTCCGGGGAGACGGGGGTGCCGCCGGTGCTGGCGAGGTCGAAGGTGGCGGGGTCGAGCTCCACCGATTCGGCTTCGCGGAGCGCGGTGTCTGGGTAGATGAAGAGGTAGAGCGGTGCGTCGTCGATCGTCAGTCCCTGACCGACTTCGGAGAGCTCGTCGGTGCGGGCGGTTTGCGGCGTGATCTCGTACGAGACGTCGAGGTCTTGTTCGCGCAGGGCGGCGGCGACATTGGAGACTTCGTTCTCGCCCGCGGCGGCGGTGTGGACGGGCGGGAAGTCGATGTCGTTGTCTCGCCGGTCCTGGTAATAGATGACGCCCATGGCGATCAGCACGGCGGCGGCCGCCGCGAATAGGATCCACGAGGCCAGGTGGCTCTTGGATCGTCGCTTGCGTTGCCCCTGTTCCACCCGCTTCCCCATCTTCGCTCGGCGGCGTGCCTCTTGCGCAAACACCCCCGGACCCGGATGATGCCGACCGGCCGAGCGCACCGCTCGGCCGCTTTCATCAGCATCCCCGCGGATGGTACGCGCTGGCGGACCGGTGCGAACAGGTCGGGACCGAACGATAGCATGGAACAATCGGCGTGAGTGCCTTAGCCCTGGGGCTCGTCGTCTTGGCGGCGGCGATGCACGCCGGCTGGAACGCGCTCGCAAAGCGCAGCGGCGACAGCCTGGCGTTCATGTGGAGCTTCACGGTCGCCTCGCTGGTGATCTACGCGATTCCGTTTGCCATCTTGATTGTCGACAACCCGCCCGATTGGGACGGACTGCGGTTCGTGC
>JBOGUE010000483.1:0-18708 GCA_050695955.1 Thermomicrobiales bacterium
ACGTGTTGCGGAAGATGTAGTCGCGGGAGGCTTCGAGGTCGGCGGCTTCCCAATCGTATTTGAACTCTTTGATCCGGTTCGCAATCGGGAAGCGGCCGAAGTTCATCGAGCCCATGTTGAGTGAGCACATCTCCGGCTTGGCCCGCAACGCTGCCGCTAACCGCTGTTCGAGGGTCATGCCCTGGCCGCCGCCGGTCGTGATGTTGACGACGCCGTTCGTGCGCGCCTTGATCTGGGGCAGGAACTGCATGAAGACGTCCGGGTCGGGCGTCGGCTTGCCGTTTTCGGACTGGCGCGCATGCAGATGGAGGATCGCCGCGCCGGCCTCGGCCGCGCCGACCGCCGCGTCGGCGATCTGCTGGGGCGTGATCGGCAAGTACGGGGTCTGCGAGGGGACATGCACCGCGCCGGTGACGGCACAGGTGACGATGACCTTGCGGGATCCGGTTGGGGCGGCGGACATGCGTTTCCTCCAAGGCGGAAGGCGGAAGGCGGAAGGCGGCGTGCAGCGATGATCCGGGAATGTACCCGAAAGCGCCATAACTGTCGTCCCGCCTACCGCCTAGTGCGCGGCGACCGCCACCGGTTCCTTCGCAACGGTCGAAAGCACCGACGATCCCGAAGCGAGGCGGCGGCGCAGGGTGAGCCAGTTGCCGAGGGCGCCGATGGGGGAGGTGACGAGGAACGTGAGCCAGACAGTGCCGAGACCGGCGTCGAGCCAGCGGACGGCACCGAAGGCGAGGGCGACGGCGAGCCAGACGGTGGTGACGCTCATGATCATCGGGGTGCGGGTGTCGCCGCTGCCGCGCAGGGCGCCGCCATTGACCGACCAGATCGCCCAGAAGGGGAGACCGACGGCGAGGGCGCGCAGGGCGCGCACGCCGTCCGCGATCACTTCCTCGTCCGAGGTGAAGGCCTGCATCACCAGGCGGGCGAAGACGACGTAGATCAGCCCGCCGATGGCCATCCAGGCGATGCCCCAGACCATCGCGATCCGCGCCGCGGTGCGGGCGCTGGCGATGTTCCGCGCCCCGACGCTCTGGCCGACCAACGCCGTTGCCGCCATGGCAAAGCCGAAGCCGGGCATGAAGGCGATCGAAAGCGCGGTGAAGCCGATCTGCTGCGCCGCCAGGGCGACGGTGCCGAGCAACGCGACGACGGCCATCATCACCATGAAGCCGGCCGACATCAACATCTGCTCGATGGCCGCCGGGAACCCGAGTTGGAGCAACTGGCGCCCGAACTGGACCCGCGGTTGCCAACCCTCCCGGCCCCGGAGCGAAATCACGCGGCGACCGCGGAGCAAGATGCCGATCAGGATCAGTGCGGCCACGCCGCGCCCAGCCGCTGCCGCCCAGGCGCTACCGGCCACGCCGAGCTCCGGCATTCCCAGGTGGCCGAAGATCAGCATGTAGGCGACGCCGACGTTGACCACATTCGCGACGATCGACGCTTTCAGCGGTGTCCGGCTGTCGCCGACGCCGCGGAAGATCGCGCCGCAGACGAAGGTCAGGAGGAGGACGACACTCGTCGCGGCCGTGACCTCAAGATAGGTCGTCGCATTGGCCGCCACGTCCGGCTCGGTGCCGAAGACGGAGATGACCGTTCCAGCGGCAAGGAAGCCGGTGATCGAAACCGGAATCGCCAACAAGATGCCCCACACCAGCGCTTGGCGGGCGATCTGACTCGCGCGGCCGACGTTGCCCGCGCCGAATGCCTGCGAGATAAGCACCGTGGCCCCGACGGAGACCGCGCTCAACGCTGAGATGATGAAGAAGACGACCTCGATCGACGTGCCGACTCCGGCGACGGCCTCTTTGCCGAGTCGCGCCACCATCAGGGTGTCGACCGCGCCGACGGCGGTTTGGAGCAGGTTCTCGCCGATGATCGGGACCGCCATGCCGAGGACGCGGCGCTGGTTCATCGCGGCGGGAACCGTCGATTCGCTCGGTTCCGTTTCAGTTGAGGAATGTGGAGTTCGCTCTTTGTCCGCGACCGGCGCGTCGAACGTGGCCGACATCTTTCGCTCCGCTTGACCCAAGGCGCGACGCGGACGAACGCCTCGCCGCGCCGCGTAGCATAGCGGGTCCGAGTCCTCCCCCGCGTCTTCTCCGGCGCTATGCAGAACCCGCCGTTTCGTCTGGTGGCAAATAGGGATGCAGCAGATGGTCCAGATCGGCTCGCAACCACTCGGCGAGTGATCCTTGCCGGTAGATGGCCCAGGTGATAAGCGCGCCATTAAAGGTCGTCTGGACCGCGCGTGCGACCCGCGCGGTATCGCACGGCGCCAATTCATCGGCGGCGACGGCATCATCGAGAAGGGCGCGAATCTGTTCATGGACCGCACGTGCCTGTTCGAGGGCCAGCCCGTGAAACTCGGGGTCGCTCAAATCAAGCGCCAGAAACGCCACGCTGTTTGCCAAAGCCTCCGGTGTGGCGACTTCTTGGGTCATCTCGGCCAGCACAGCGTGGAGCGCGTGGAGCGGCGAGTCCTGATGCTCGCGAGCGGCAGCAAAGGCCCGGGTCACATCCGGCACGCCCTGCTGGGCGACCGCCAGGAGGAGACCTCGTTTCGAGCCGAAGCGCTGGACGATGGTCGCCGCCGACAATCCGACCGCTTCGCCGACGTCGGCCAGTGTGAGGCGCGCGGGGCCGACGCGTGAGATCACGCGGACCGCGGCGGCCAGGATCGCCGCGTCGGTCATCGTCCGAGGACGTCCCAGTGCTGGGCGCGGCGCCTTTTCGGTCAGATGAGTGGGTTTGGCATTCGTCGGATTCATGCCCTCTATTTTGCCCTATCTGCCAGAACTAGGGCGAAGCGTCCGCTGGCTCCGTCATTGGTCGGCGCTTCCCACGAGAACTCAACTGTGTCCAAGCGACAAGCAGCGCCGCCATGGCCACGAACGCAAACGCGCCCAGGAAGCCGGCTCGATACCCGGATGTCAGGGTCTCCGCGGACTGTGCCGACACGGTAGCCACCGATGCGAGGAGCGCCAGGCCGATCGCCAGGCCGAGTTCCTGTGAGGTGTTGAGCAACCCAGACGCCAATCCCTGATCCTCTGCCGCGACGCCGGTCGTGCCGGCGATGTAGGTCGGCGCAAAGGAGAGACCACTCGCCAGGGCGAGAAGGGCGAGGCCCGGAAGCACGTCGGTGGCGTAGCTCCCCGAAGCCGACACATTGGTCAGGTAGAGCAAACCGGCGCTGGCCAAAACCGCGCCGGCGAGTAACAGGTTATGCACGCCGATCCGCTCGGCGAACTTGCCCGCGAACGGCGAGACGATCAGGACGATGAGCGTGATCGGCGCGAACGCGAAGCCGACCGCCCTGGGCGAGTAATCCAGGACCAACTGCAAATAGAGTGAGGTGAAGAAGAGGGCGCCGCCCAGCGCGGCCGCGTTGAGGGCGAGGACCGCGTTCCCAATCCGCACGCCCCGGTTCGCGAACAGGCCGAACCGCACGAGCGGCTCGCGCCCGCGTCTCTCGATCATGGCAAACGCGGCAAATAACACCATCGCGCTCGCCATCGCCACGACAAAGAGCGCGTCCGCGCGCTCTGCCGCGAAGCGGGAGAGGGCGAACGTCAACGCCGCGAGGCCACCGGCAAGCAATGTTGCACCCGCCAGGTCGAGCCGTGGCCGAACGTCCGCCCGGTTTTCCGGCAGATATCGAATAGCGGCGACCATGGCGACCACTCCGATGGGGATGTTGATCAGAAAGATCCAGCGCCAACCCGCCAGGTCGGTGATTAACCCGCCCACAACCTGACCAAGCACCGCCCCGGCCGATCCGACGGCGGCCCAGACGCCCAGGGCGCGGTTGCGCTCGCTCCCTTCGGCAAAGGTCGAGGTAATGAGCGCCAGCGCATTGGGTGAGATGGCAGCGGCGCCGATCCCTTGCAAGGCGCGGCTGGCAAAGAGTTGCCATCCCTCCTGAGAACTCCCGGAGAAGAGCGACGCCAGCGTGAACACGCCGATACCAGCAAGCAGTAGGCGTCGGCGGCCAAAGAGGTCGCCGGCCCGACCACCCACGATCAACAGGCTGCCGAAGGTCAACGTGTAGGCGATGCTGGTCAGCTGTAGCTGGGCGTCCGGGATGTCCAGGCCGCGCTTGATCGACGGCAGCGCCACGTTCACGATGACGACGTCGACGATCAACATGAGTTGGGCCGAACAGAGGATCGCCATGGTGATCCAACCCGCCACGGGCACTATCGTTCCGCGCTTGTCCATACATCCTCGATTCCGCGAGACGCGAACATGATACTAACTGCATGTTCATTTATATAATCAAGAGGCCATCGTTTGTCAAGTGTGTCGCGGCATCGTCCGACGATGACCGTAGGAGTACGCTTTGCGCATGGCGCGAAAGCCGACATGAGAGAAGGGGGAGCGGAAGATGTGGCTGGCGCGGACGATCACGACCATCGACGCGCATGCGGGCGGCGAGCCGCTGCGGATTGTCACGTCCGGATTGCCGCCGCTGGCGGGCGCGACGATGCTGGAGCGGCGGCGGTGGATGCGCGAGAACCTCGACGTCGTCCGCCGCATCCTGCTCTGGGAGCCGCGCGGCCACGCCGATATGTACGGCGCGGTGCTCACCCCGCCGGTCAGCCCCGATGCCGACTACGGCGTGCTCTTCCTGACGAACGAGGGGTACAGCACGATGTGCGGTCACGGCGTGATCGCGCTGACGACGGCGCTGATCGAGACCGGCGCGGTTGCGAACACCGTCGTCACCTACGACTCTCCGGCGGGACTGATACGTGCGCGAGCGACCATGGCCGATGACCGTGTGACGGCGGTCGCGTTCGAGAACGTCCCGGCGTTCCGGCTCACTAAGGGGTTTGAGATCGACACGTCGCGCGGCACGCTCCCGGTCGACGTCTGCTTCGGCGGGGCCTTCTATGCGTTGGTCGACGCGGCGGCTTTGGGTGTAGAGGTCCGGCGGGAGCGGGTGGCCGAGTTGATCGCGCTCGGCATGGAGATCAAACACGCGGTCGAGGCGGCGATCGTCGTGCGGCATCCTGATGAGCCCGAATTGCGCGGCATCTACGGCACGATCATTTCGGACGCGCCGCACTTGACCGGTTCGCATGGCCGCAACGTCACGATCTTCGCGGAGTCGGAGGTCGATCGCTCGCCGTGCGGGACGGGCACATCGGCCAAGCTCGCCAATCTCTACGCGGACGGCAAGATCCGCGCTGGTGAGCCATATGTGCATGAGAGCGTGATCGACACGATCTTCACCGGGAAGGTGCTCGGCGAGAGCGAGGTGGGCGGTCTGCCGGCCGTTGCCACCGAGATCAGCGGTCGCGGCTTTCTGACCGGCTTCCACACCTTCGTCGTCGATCCCGACGACCCGATTCGCGACGGATTCCTGGTGCGATAGCGATGGTGTTGCAATTGCGCACGCGCCTCCGCGAACTGCTGGGGATCGAGGTCCCAATCGTGTTGGCGGGGATGGCGTCGTACACCGACGCCAGGCTGGTTGCCGCCGTTTCGAACGCGGGCGGGCTGGGTCTGCTCGGCAGCGTGGGCCGGACGCCCGACGAGATCGTCGCCGAAATCGACCGTATCCGCGGCCTGACGGATCGAGCGTTTGGCGTCAACGTCGTCATCGCCGATGCCCTGCCCGAGATCTGGGACGCGGTTGTGGCCGCGCGACCGCCCGTCGTCAGCACGTCGTGGGGCGATCCCGGCCCGGGGATCGATCGCATCAGGGCGGCCGGGTCGAAGGCGTTGCATCAGGTGACGACGGTGGCCGGGGCGCGGGAGGCGGCGGCGGCCGGTGTGGACGCGATCATCGCCCAAGGAACGGACGGCGGTGGTCACGTCGGGCAGGTCGGCACGATGGCCATTGTGCCTCAGGTTGTCGACGCCGCGGCGGGTGTGCCAGTGATCGCCGCCGGCGGGATCGTCGACGGTCGTGGACTGGCGGCGGCGCTGGCGCTCGGGGCGGAAGGCGTATTCGTGGGGACACGCTTCCTGGCGACGCACGAAGCGTCGATCCCCGAACCGTGGAAAGCGGCGCTGCTGGCAGCCGCCGCCGAACGTGCCGTCGCCACCAACATTCCCGACATCCTCTGGAAAGTGAATCCATGGCCGGGCGCAACCTGTCGTGTTTTGCAGAACCGGCTGATCGACAATTGGTTGTCGCGTGAATCCCTACTCGCTGAACGCGCCGAAGAGGTTGCGGAACGGGTCGCCGTGGCGCGTGAAGCCGGCGACTTCGACGATGTACCCCTCTACGCCGGCCAAGGCGCCGGTGCGATCACCGAAATGCTGCCCGCCGCCGAGGTCGTGCGGCGCATGGTCGAGGAGGCCGAGCAGGTGATTCGCCGCCTGCGATCGGCGCCGGACTGATCGGTCATCGACTGACGACGAAGTTGGTGTCGCCTTGTACCGGAACGTCGACGGTTTCGACCGCCGTGACACGGGCGTCCGGCGGTCCGTGGCGACACCACGCGACAAACGCGGCGACGGCATCGTCGTCGCCTTCGACTTCGATCAGAACTGAACCGCCGGGTTGGTTGCGCACGAAGCCGCCGAGCCCCAGCTGTTGCGCTTCATCCCGCGCCGATGCCCGAAAGAAGACGCCCTGGACCAACCCGCTGATCCGCATCCGCGTGCGCCGTCTCATCCCAACTCCCGGGTCGGCTGACCGTCTTTCGGGCACCCCCCAGGTGCGTTTCAAAGTTGGAGGTGCATCATAGAATCGAATGCCCTGAACGCTTGGATCGAAGGATACGTTCGGGCCTGGGAAAGCAACGACCCGGCGGATATCGGCCGTCTCTTCGCCGAGGATGCCGAGTACTTCACCGCCCCGTTTCGCGAGCCGCAACGCGGCCGGGACGAGATCGTCGCCGACTGGATCGATCGCAAGGACGATCCAGGGACCTGGCGGTTTAACTACGAGATTCTCGACGTTGCCGGCGATCTCGGCTTTGTGCACGGCAAGACCGAATACGCCGACGGCCCGACCACGTTCGCCAATCTCTGGGTGATTCGACTCGACGCCGACGGGCAGTGCCTCGAATTCACAGAGTGGTGGATGGAGGTGAAGTGACGGGCGGTGACGATCGGGCGTCGTCGTCGAGACCGAGCACGTCAAGGAAATCGCGAGGCGTGACGATATTTACTTGTGCAAGCGAACCGAGAGCCAGCAGCTTGCGGTCGCCGGTGACTAAGTAATCGGCATCGATGCTTATGGCCACGGACAGGATTAAATCATCCTCGGGATGCGTCGCCACGCCACGCACTTCCTCCGTCGGCGCTACGACTCGAGCTTCGCTTCGCAGCAATGACAGGTCTTCGGCAATCTGTTGATCGGTAAGGCGCGCACGGAAGTAAGGATCCTGCAGCGTTGCTTCGAGTTCGCCAAGAATGTGCTCGGAGACCACGGCGGAGAACGCACTGTCTTGCCAGGCTCGAAGTACCGCGCCGGGGGTGCTATGAGGGCGAACAAGGCCCGAAGCCAACACGTTTGTGTCGAGCACCGCTACGATCACAACGGCGGGGATTCCGACTCCGTGCGCCTTTGCATCTCCCGAACTGCTCCAAGCGCGCGCGCGACCTCTCGCTCTACCTGGTCGTCCGGCAGATCAGCGAAGGCCGCCTGCGTTGCCTCCAAAGCTCCGAAGCGCTCAGCCCGCTCGGTCTCAACCCGAACAAATCGCTCCAATTCCTCCGCGGTAATGATCGCCGCAACAGGTTTTCCCTCGTCGGCGATCATCACTCGTGTCTTATCGTGTACGACCCGATCAAGGAGATCATCCCAGCACCGTGATGCTTCCTTGGAGTCCACTGTCTGTGTGGCCTGCTCGCTACCTGGCATCGACCGCCTCCTTTCGCTCTAAAGCCGATAGTCTACTCTGCCCAGTACAATCATCGTCATTCCACAATCGGCGGCCGCCGTTTCCAACACTCGGTTGATTGCTCAAAGGCGTGGGCGAGTTGGAGGACGCTGAAGTCGGCGCGGGGACGGCCGACGATCTGGATGCCAACGGGTAGGCCCTCGGGGGTGAAGCCGCAGGGGACGGAGATGGCCGGCAGGCGGGTGACGGTGATCCAGTAGGCGGACTTCATCCAGGCGATGTAGGTCTCCATCTCGACCCCGTTGATTTCGGTCGGGTAGCGCAGGTCGACGTCGAAGGGCGGGACCTGATTGACGACGCAGAGCAGGTATTCGTACCGCTCCATGAACTGGCGGACGCGCTCGTAGATCTCCGCCTGCCGCGCCATGGCCTTGCCGACGTCAACCGCGCTCAGCTTCAGCCCTTCCTCGATGTTCCAGATCGCTTCCGGTTTGACCTGGTCCCGGTGATGTTCGAGTAAGTCGCCTCGGCCGCTGGCGACGGAGAAGGCGCGCAGATCACGGAAGACGTCGTCGGCGCCACTCAGGTCGGGCGCGGCCTCCTGCACGACGCAGCCGAGCTCCTCGAAGACGTGGCGCCGACTTTCGAGGACGGCGGTGACGCGGGGGTCGACCGGGAGGGCGCCGAGGTCCGGCGCCCAGGCGACGCGGACCGTGCCAAAGTCGCGGTCGAGCGGTTGGGCGAGCTGGCCGAGCGGAGGGTCGTAGGAGAGTTGATCGCGCGGGTCGGCGCCGGTGATGGCGTCGAGGAGGAACGCGACGTCGGCGACGGTGCGCGCCATCGGACCCTTGACGCCGAGCGGTAGCCACGGCGCGCCCGACGGCCAGTTCGGCACCAGACCGGGCGAAACACGGAAGCCGACGACGTTGTTGAAGTTGCCGGGGTTGCGCAGCGAACCACCCATGTCGCTGCCGTCGGCAATAGGAAGCATGCCGCAGGCGAGGGCGACTGCCGCGCCGCCGCTGCTGCCGCCCGCGCTCTTGGACGTGTCATACGGGTTGCGGGTCGGGCCGAAGACCGGATTGAAGGTGTGGGAGCCGAGACCGAACTCGGGCACGTTCGTCTTGCCGATGCCGATAGCCCCGGCCTGTCTGAGGTGCTCGACGAGCAGGGCGTCACGCCGCGGCATGTTCGCCGCGTGGATCGGCGAGCCGTAGGTCGTCGGGAAACCGACCGCGTCCTCCAAGTCTTTGAAGGCAATCGGCAGCCCATGGAGGGGACCGGTCTCGTGACCGCCGGCCAGCGCTTTATCTGCCTGATCGGCCAGGGTGAGGGCCTGCTCATCGGCCAATTGCGAGACGATGGCGTTGACCTTCGGGTTGACGCGGGCGATCTGTTCCAGGTGGGCTGCCATCACCTCGCGCGCCGAAAGCTCGCGGCGCTTAATGTGCCCGGCAAGCTCGACGGCCGTCTGGAAGCAAATCTCGTCGCTCATCGTCGTGACTCCTCTCGTGCAAATCGCCAACACCGTGTATCTTCCCGCATATGGAGACATTGGTGAAGACCGCTGATTTGCAACGAGTCGCCGCGGGACGCGAGGCGGAGATATTTGCCTGGGAGGAGGGTAAGGTCCTCCGTCTCTTCCGCAACGCCAATGCAGGGGAGGCGGTGCGGCGCGAGGCGGTGGCGATGACGGCCGTGCGCGCGGTGTTGCCGCTCGTGCCGGCGGTCGACGAGGTCGTCGAGATCGAAGGCCGACCCGGTCTGATCCTCGAACGGATCGACGGCCCTGATCTGCTTTCAAGGTTCAAGGAACGGCCGTGGACGCTGTGGCAGGCGGGTCAGATGACCGGTCGGGTTCACGCCGAGCTCAATCGACTGCCGGGACCGGAATCGCTGCCGGACCTAAAGCAGCAGATCGAGCGCAAGCTGGGTCGATTTCCGGCTGTGCCCGCGGCCATCGCGGAGCGAGCGCGGGCATTGTTGCAGGAGTTGCCGGACGGCGACCGTTTGCTCCACGGCGACATGCACCCGGGAAACGTCATCCTGACCGATGCGGGTCCGATCGTTATCGACTGGCCGAACGCGGCGCGTGGCGACCCCACCGCGGACCTTGCTCGGACGTTGGCGATCGGACGGGCGGACAGGCCGCCAGAGGGCACACCACGACTCCGACTCGCGGTCGAGATGGCCGGTCGAAGACTGGTCTTTCGAGCGCACGAGCGCGCGTACCGCCGAGGTTTACCGGTCGATACCGCGCTCCTTGATCGGTGGCTGGTGGTCCGGGCGGCTGAGCGACTCGCGGAGGAGATTCCTGAGGAGCGCGCCTGGCTGCTCCACTTTGTGCGTTCATCGCTCGGCGTCGATGCTGGTGAGTCCTAGGCATCAACCGGGATCGCACCGAGTTGCCGCCGCAGGCCGAGGGCGTCCCAGCCGTCGAAACCTTCCTGAATCTGGCCCTGCTCGATGCGGTCGAGGCTCATGCCGGCAACGCGGAACGCGCGGCCGGTCGGCGGGATGCCCATGAACTCGCCCTGGTGGGTGCCGGTCAACGTCCAGCGCGTGACGACTTTGGCGCCTTCGGCGACGAGATCGTCGATCTGGAAATGGAGATCGGGAAAGGCGGCCTGCCACTTTCGCCACCGCGCGCGAAAGGCTTCGCGCCCCGCCCCAAAGTCGGGGTCGTTGCCGGCAGCGTGCTCGGCGATGTACCGGTCGATTGCCGTCTCGTCGGCCTGGTTCCAGACTTCCTCGAAAAACCGGCGCGCAAGCTCTTTGTTCTCTTCCGCGGACACGCCTCGACCTCCCACGCGTGAATGCTTCGGTCCGATTATCGGACCGGGATCATAGCCTGTACCGGGGAGTCATTGCCGCGAACTAAAGCGTCTCGCTCGGCGTCGTCTGGAGGTTGAGCGCGGCGAGGTAGTCGTGATTGCCGGTCGATATCACGTGCGTATAGGGAGCTTGGCCCTCCACCGGCGCAACGACGACATAGCCGGACCGTTCGACCTCTTCGATCACGTCCACGCCGACCGGCGTCGGGTTCTGGATGATGCCGCTCATCGCGTCGAACGGCGGCCAGAGGGTAGCGAGACTCACGATCGTGCGGTCGGGTACATCGCTCCCCGCCGTCTCGGCGGGCGCGGCGTCAAATGGCAAGATCGTGCGATGCAAATGCCATCGTGCAATGGGCATCGGTCGTGACTCCTTTCTGTCGCTCGACGTAGTGCTGGTCGTTGCGAACTGGTTTACGCTTGACAGTTGAAGACCCAAATCGTCGATTCGACCCCGGCTTCGACGAGCACGTCGCCCTGGTCGTCAACGTTGTCGGACTCGGCGTGACACCAGTTGCCGTCGGTCTGCTCGACCTGATACGTCCCTGGCGCCAAATCCGCAACGGCCAGCCGCCCATCGTCGTCCGTCGCGCCGTCTTGGGCCGTGGCTGCCGTGCCGGCGGCGTCCGCGGAGACGGAGAACGTGGCGCCCGTGGCCGGTTGAGCGCATGCCGCGTACCAATCGACGTCCGCACCGGCGACAATCCCCGGATCGCAGTCAAACGCCCGGATGAGGATGGCTCCGGTGGTCGGCGGCGGAGCCGCGGTTTCCTGGGCGGGGGGTTGATCGCAGACGAGCGCTGGACCGGTCGCCGGATAGAGTTGATCGTCGTCCGCCCAAATCCAATACGTCGTCGTCGTGTTCGTCTCCACCGTCCCGGCCAGCAGAAGCAGCAGGGAGGCATCTTCCGACACATACGAAGGTTCGCCCGTGGTCGCGTTGAGCATTTCCGCCGCGGGCGCCCCGCCGTCGTCGCCGCTATCGCCGTCGACGGTCGCGCAGACTTCGGCGTGCGGCACGGCCACACGCTTCACGCCGGTATCGCCTAGCCCGATGAACATGCAGGCCGACCGGCTATCGTCAAAGGGCGCGCATTCGACGACGACGCGATACTCCGGCACTTGCACCACCGGCCCGCCTTGACCGGGCTGGTCTGCCTGATCGTCGTTGCCTTGCCCCTGGTCGTGGTCGGCCGGGTCGTCTTTGTCTTTGTCTTTCTTGTCGCCAGGACCGCCACCGGTGCCGTTGCCGCCGGTGCCGTTTCCTCCAGTGCCGTTGCCACCGCCGTCATCGTCGTCGTCGTCTCCGCCGTCGTCGTCGTCGGCAAGGACTGCCTGTGGCGCGGTGAGATGATGCGCGGCGACAAAGGAGGTGGCGGTGATGGTCAGCATCAGCGTCACTGCAACAAAGGCGCGAAGCAGGGCGCGTGTCCAACCTGTCGCGGCATTTGCCATTGGCCTCATCATGGGCCTCCTTTCATGGATCGTTCACTTCAGTCGTCTTGGGCGATTTCCGTGCCACGGATCGCATTGGCACGCATCGCCAGCCGGACGCTTAGCAGAGACGACGGATCTCGACCGTGATACAGACGAGCAGGGGACCTATCATGTCAAGGGCGCGGATCGACGCCGCCCGGAGGTGATCGTGACGTTTCTGCCGCGGTTGATTTTCATCTTCGCCATTGCCGTTGCCGCAATGGGACAGCATGTCAGTGCGAGTGCGGCCCAAAGCGACGACGCCGCGCCGGCGTTCAGCTATCCGATCGGGTGGCCGGGCGAAAACCTTGGCGACGGTTTTTTCATCCGCCACGGATACGCGACGGAGAACACCTGGTACAACCCCGGTTACTGGCACACGGGCGAGGATTGGTATGCGATTGAGGGCGACACGGCGGGCGCCGGCGTTTACGCCATCGCGGACGGTCACGTGGTCTTTGCCGGCTCGGAGTATCCCGGCCGGGTCGTGATCGTGGAGCACGCGCGCGGCCTGTACTCGATGTACGGTCATCTCGGGTACGATCTGCCCGTGGCGGAAGGGGACGAGGTCGTGCGGGGTGATCTGGTCGGGACGGTGCTCGACCGCGCCGACTCGGTGCCGAACCACCTGCACTTCGAGGTCCGGCGATTCTTCCTCATGGAGGAGGTCAACGGAAGGGTGCCGCGATACGGTTTCAATTGCGGTGTGAATTGCCCACCAGGGCCTGGGTATTGGCCGATCGATGCCCCGGATCATCCGTCTAAGGTCGGGTGGCGCTATCCGACGCACGTCATCGCCAAGCGGATGTTCCCGGACGGGGCGCCCGAGGGGGCTGAGGTCGTCGTCGCGTCGCAACCCTCGGCGCCGAGCGTGGCGCTCTGGTCCGCACCTGAAGGGGATGAGGGCGCCGAACAGATCGGCGACCTGCCATTGCAGGCGGGTGAACGCTTCTTTCTGCTCGGCGTATCCGCCGGCAACGAAGGGCGCACCGGGGAGAGCGCGGGCGCGTACGAATTGTGGTATGAGATCGCGCTTGGCGACGGCGAGCGAGCGTGGGTGTCCGCGGCCACGGCGAGCAGCTTTGAAACCGGCGGCGATGGGCGGCCGTCGACGGTCCGGCTCGAATTCTTGCCGGCGGTCGTGGCGGCCGCGTGACGGAAGAGGAGTGGCACGGGCGAATGGACCTGCGGTTGGATGGGAAGGTCGCCCTGATCACAGGGGCGGACAGCGGGATCGGTCAGGGGATTGCCGAGGCGTTCGCGGCCAGCGGGGCCGACGTCTTCGTCAACTACCGAAGTGATGCGGAGGGCGCGGCGACGACGGGGCAACTGGTCGAGGACGCGGGCGGGCGGGCGGCGATCGGCCAGGCCGACGTCGGTATGCCGGACCAAGTCGAGCGCCTCTTCGGCGAGCTCGATCGTGCATTCGGTCGGATCGACGTCCTGGTCAACAACGCCGGGCACGGCGGCGGCGGTTTTGTCCACGAGCTTCCATTTGAGCGGTGGGAGCGGGTGATTCGCACCAATCTCCACGGTCCGTTTCTCTGTTCGCAGCAGGCGATCCGGCGGATGTTGGGGCAAGGCGGAGGCGGCCGGATCATCAACATCACCTCCGTCCACGAGGAGGCGCCGGGCGCGGGCGGTGGCGCCTACCACGTCTCCAAGGGCGGATTGCGCAATCTCACCAGAACGATGGCGTTGGAGCTCGGCGAACATGGCATCACCGTCAATTCCATCGCGCCCGGCATGATCCTGACGCCGCTCAACCAACGGGCGCTCGACGACGGCGCCTATCTCGACTACGCCGAAGGGCTCATCCCGGTGCGGCGGGCGGGCGTCCCCGCCGACATTGCCAACATGGCCGTCTTTCTCGCCTCCGAGCAGGCGAGCTATTGCACTGGCAGCACGTACTTTGTCGACGGTGGCTGGATGCTGACCTGGCCGCCGGTGTAACCGCGTGAATCCCAGCTTTCGACGAAATCGTAGACATAATGTGGCGTGCCACGGCGCGCCCTGTTTTGTGTGACAGGGATCAGGGATCAGGGATCACGAATGCGAGTAGGAATGAAGAAGCGACACCTTTTTCTCGGGCAGTACGAACCCGACATGAGACTGGCGGACATGCACGTCCACACGACGCGCTCCGACGGCACGTTGACCGTCGACCGGGCGCTACGGGCCGCCCAGCGGCGCGGTCTGAGCGGCATCGTCTTCGCCGACCACGACGAGATCGGCACCGGCTACGACGCGCGCGAGCGATGCGCGCAACTCGGCCTGCCGATTGAGGTGATTCCGTGTTCGGAGGTCTCGGCCAAGGGCGCGCACATCCTCGCGTTCGACGTCGAGGACGACATCCGGCCGCGGCTCTCGATCGTGAAGACGGTCGAGGAGATTGTCCGTCGCGGCGGCTGGGTCGGTATGCCGCACCCCGGCTCGAAGTTGACGCCCTCGGCGCCGCTCGCCGAGATCCTGGCGATGGCGCGGGCCGGTCTACCGGTCCCGATCGAAGTCTTCAATGCGAGCGTCGAGGACTTCCGCCTCGTCGCGCGGTGGCGCGGATTGCCGAACTCGAACGTCGAGGCGCGGGCCTTCTACGAGGAGCACCGGGAGATCCTCGGCCCGGCAATCGCGGGCACCGACGCCCACTACCGCACCCTGGGACGCGGCGCGGTCGCCTACCATGGCGACCTGCGGACCGCGCTGGAGCAACGCGAGACGAGCGTCGTCTACACGACCGAGCTCGAACGGCTCACCCCGTGGGACCTCGCGCTGCACTGGCACCGCCTGCGCCGTCTCCGCGACCGCCGCGCGGCGACCGTAGCGGCATGGAAGGCGGCGGACGGGGTTGAGACGGTGGCGGACCGCTCTATATCTCCTGGACCCGTCGTTCTGCCCATGCCAGAACCGGTTCGGCAAGCCTAACGGCTTCCGTGTGTTCCTCGGCTGTCACCGGATCTGCCATCCCCGGATATCGAGTAACAGTCGCGAATCGGGTAAGAGGAACGACGGTCCAGATCGAGGCGGGAATCTCTTCGCCGGCCGCTTCGAGTGCCGTCAGAAGATCGGCTAGATTGTGTGTGTACGGGAAGTGTACATCTCGCACGATACACACGGCCTTAATGGCCTTCTCGGCTGCTTGTTGTGCATCGAAGCAAAGATCCTCAAGCTAGACACCAGATTTCTGTTCGCGTGCTCGCAGCAGATTGCTCCGAGCGCGATTCAACCATTCGCGAGGGTCTTCGGGAGGGAACCGGTCAGGCAGCATAGATCTCTTGTCCTTCCCGCATAGCCGGGGCGATGACCAACGCATGCACATTTCGGTAGCGTTCGACATCCTCCGGCGTTACGACGATGACGTCCACGGGCTGACCGACGCCGATGAGGCTTTCGTAGATATGTCCGGCAAGCTTTCCCCGATGGTAATGGCCGGCCTTGATAACGAGTAGATCAAGGTCGCTGTTGGGTCCAGCGTCACCTCGGGCGAACGAGCCGAATAAGATGATTCGCTGAGGCTGTGCGACGCGAACGATGCGACGCACGATCTCGTCGAGAACGTCCTGATCGATCGCGACAGTTGTTGCCATGACCTCGCCTCCAAGCAACCATTATGGCAGGTCCGGTTACTGCAGCCGACCACGCGCGGCAATCGGCCAGACAACTTCGACCATGCCGTTGCGGATGCCATAGAAGCGATCGTGGAGGTGGACGACGCCGTCGTGGTAGCCGACGTCGAGCACCAGGCGATCCCCGACGCGAGGGCAGCAAGCGTCATGGTCGAGCGCGATGTTGCCGTGCTCGGCGGAGAAGCGGATCAAGGTGACGCCTTCGAGGTCGCGTACCGTTGGCGGGATACCGGAGGCGTCGAGCGTCTTGCGGCCGGCGTCGATGATGATCCGGTTCGGCGCGGGGCGGCTGGTGACGCCGACCAGAATCGTCAGCGCCGGCTCGACCGGGACATCGAGCGATCGATAGAAGGCGTCGCCGAAGATGCCACCGCTGGCCTGGACCTCGGTGATTCCCGCGATGGCGGTCGAGTGCTGGTAGGTGCCCGTTCCGCTAGCGGAAACGATCTCGACCGGCAGGCCGGTAGCGCGGCAAGCCTCCGCGGTGTCGACGAGTATTCGCACCGTCCGCTCGATCTCGGCCCGCCGCTGCACGGGGTCGGCTTGCCCCATGGCGTGCCCCTCATAACCCATCAGGCCCGCGTAGCGGATGCCCTCCATCGCCGCCAACTCTTGAGAGAAGGCGACGGTCGGCGCACCGGGCTCGACGCCCGCGCGGTGCATGCCGATGTTGACCTCGACGATAACGCGGGGGCGCGTGCCGGCGGCGCGGGCGGCGGCGTCGATCTCGCGCGCATTCTCGATGCTGTCGACGGCGACGATGACGTCGGCCTGGCCGCAAAGGGCGGCAAGCCGGCGGGCCTTGATCGGACCGACGACTTGATTGGCGACGAGGATATCCCGCACGCCCGCCGCGGCCATGATTTCAGCCTCGCCTAGCTTGGCGCAGGTGATGCCGAAGGCGCCGGCGGCGAGTTCCTTGTGGGCGATGGCAGGGCTCTTGTGCCCCTTGCAGTGTGGGCGCCAGGCGACACCCGCGGCGCGCAGTTCGGCGCTCATGCGGGCGATGTTGCGGTCCAGGCGATCGAGGTCGATCAGCAGAGCAGGGGTGTCGATCTCATCGATCGGGCAGCCGACGACGGTACCGTGCATGTGACGTACGCTCCTTTGATGTGTGTTCGACGTTCGGAGTCCGATGTTCGACGTTCGACGGATGATGTTGTCTGACATCGTAACATTGCGGTGCGACACACGCCGCGCCGAGCGGGGTGAAACCCCGATCAGCGTTTCATCGTAGTAGTGGTCAGACAGCCATCGGCTGGCCGACAATGCTGACACGCAATGGCTTTCGCCCCGAGAAGGTGCGCGATTCTGTGAGCACGCGACGCCCACACTGTCTGATCGTTCTGCTTATCGTCCTGTTCGTCGCCGGCTCCGCCGCGCCGGTGGCGTTAGCCGAACCATCCTCGTCAAACACGCTGCCCGTGGTGGCGATCCCGGAGACGCCGGCCGGAATGCAGTTGGCGTGGGCAATCGAGCAGATCAATGGAGACGCCGCGGCGCTGGGAGCAGCTGATGTTGGGGATCATGTCTCGGCCGACTTCCTGGCGGCGCTCTCGGCGGCGGACCTGATCGCGACCTTCCAGAACCTGGCCGCACCGCTCGCGCCGGTCACGGTCGCGCGGTTCGAGGGCGGCGTCTCTCCGACGCGGGCGAACGCGTTGCTCTACACCGCGAGCGGCCAGCCGTGGCGCGTGCAACTCGGCGTCGACCCATCGCCGCCGCATCTGATCAACGATCTCTTTTTTGAACCGGTGGTGTTGCCCGAACCCGTTGAGCGCCCTCCAAAGAGCTGGAAGGGACTGGATAGCCGGTTGAAGGCGGTCGCGCCGGAGGTCGGCTTCGTTGCGGCGGAGGTGACCGACGGGACCTGCACGCCGCTCAACGAGGTGAACGCCGGCGAGCCGTTGGCGATCGCTTCCGCCATCAAGCTCTACGTGCTCGGCACGTTGGCCGATGCGGTCGCGGCGGGAGAGATCGGCTGGGACGACCCACTGCCGATCAACCAGGACCTGCGAAGCCTGCCGAATGGTGAGATGCGGTTGGAAGCGGACGGGTCGGTCTTTCCAGTTCGCGCCTACGCCGAACAGATGATGGCGGGCAGCGACAACACCGCCACCGACCATCTGATCGCGCTGCTGGGCCGGGAGCGGGTTGAGGCCTACATGGCCGAGATGGGGCACCAGCAGCCGGGGTTGAATCGGCCGTTCTTGCTGACGCGCGAATGGTTCGCGCTGAAGTTGCGCTACACCGAAGATGAGCTCGCTGACTACCTGGACTTGTCCGAGGCGGAGAAGCGCCGGTTCCTCGCCGAGGAGGTTGATCCGGTCGCTGGGACGCTTTCGGAGGTCGAGCAGTGGCTGGGTCCGAACGAGATCGAGACGATTGAATGGTTTGCCTCGGCCGGCGACCTGTGTCGGGCGATGGCGTCCCTGCACACCCACGCGCAACAGGGCAACCTTGCGCCGGTCTACGACGCACTGTCGCTCAATCCCGGTGTTGCGTGGGATGCGGAGACTTGGCGCTACGTCGGGTTCAAGGAAGGGTACGAAACGGGCGTCAAGAGCTACGCCTGGCTCCTCCAGCGCGCCGACGGTCGCTGGTTTGCCCTGACCGCGATCATCAACGATCCAAAGGAAGAGATCGAAGGCTTTCTCCTCCGGCAACTGATGGTGACGGCCGTTGATCTCTTGGCGAAGACTGTTTGATGACGCGCTCGTCGGTTGATGTCGGTGTCAGAATAGAATGCTCACATGCGAACTGCTGAATGCCGGAGAAGAATGGGCTGATGATCACGACAGTTGACGGATTCAAAGAGCTCCTTGCCGAGATTTCGGCAATCTGCCAACGCTATGGCGTGCGGGAACTCGCGGTCTTCGGCTCAGCCGTGCGTGACGACTTCGGACCGGAGAGTGATATCGATCTCTTGGTGGAGTTTGCACCAGACGCACGGATCGGTTT
>JBOGUE010000484.1:0-9544 GCA_050695955.1 Thermomicrobiales bacterium
TTGAGGATGTCGGGACTTGCCGGTCGGCTCGTCCGCGTGGATTATTCTGTTCTTGAGAATAGTGGGGGGATGTCGCGGCGGCATGGCGGATTTGTGACAGAATTGTCACGATCTCAAAAGGGCACAAAGAGGTGCCTAGGCGGGCCGCATATCGGCGTCGCCGCGGGCGGAGGGAGCGAGCATGTACTTCAAACAGATCTTAGACGAACGATGCGGATGCGCGTCCTACGTCGTTGCGTCCCGCCAGTCGAACGAGGCGGCGATTGTCGATCCAGGCGTCATGATCGACCAGTACGAGCGGCTTCTCGGCGAGCGCCAGTTCCGGCTCCGCTACGTCATCGATACGCACATCCACGCCGACCATGTCTCTGGCGCCCGGACGCTGGCGGAGGAGTATGGCGCTGAGCTGTGCCTGCACGAGTCGGCGCGGGTGGTCTACCCGTTCCGGCCGCTACGGGACGGCGAAGAACTATCGCTCGGGCAGCTCCGCCTGCACATCATCCACACGCCCGGTCATCGCCCCGAGTTGATATCGATCTCGATCATCAATCCGGAGCGCAGCCCGGAAGCGTCGATGGTGCTGACGGGGGACTCGCTGCTTGTCGGCGACGTCGGGCGGCCGGACTTCGGTGGCGGCGATCCGACCGCGCAATATGACAGCGTCACGCGACTCTTCCGTTTGCCGGACTGGGTCGCGGTTTTCCCCGGCCACTTCGAGGGTCCATGCGGCAAGATGATGTGCGGTCGCCCGAGCACCACCATCGGCTTCGAGCGGCTCTACAACCCACTGGCCAGGCTCGACCGCGCTCCGTTCGTGGAACTGCTGGCCGACGGCGTCCCGGCTCGGCCCCTCAACATGACCGCCATCGAGGCGACAAACCGGGGCGAAGCCGACCACGACTGGGCGATGCTCACGAGCCTCTCGGATGTGCCCGAGATCGGGGTCGATGAGTTAGCGCGACGGGAACCGAACGCGGTCGTGGTCGACATTCGCGAGCCGGCCGAGTACGCGAGCGGACATGTGCCCGCGGCGGTCAACCTGCCGCAAGCAGACCTCGCCACCCGCCTCGCCGAACTCCCACGAGACCGTGAGCTGATGTTGATCTGCCGGAGCGGTTATCGGTCGATGCGGGCGGCACAATTCCTCCGGCAAGTCGGATTCGATCGGGTCGCCAGCGTTGATGGTGGAACCCTGGCGTGGATCGCCGACGGCCGGCCGGTCGAGCGGGAACGGATCGAGGGAGCAGCTCCGCGCATCATCGAGACTGAGTACGCGCACGCGGGCGTTGGACCGGTCGTCTCCTAGTACCGTCATCGGCTCATCACGTGCGGTCATTGGCATCGTTTCTGCGTGTTGGGTCGGCCATGCGGCAGCTTGCCGATAGCAGGGCGTGCGGCATGGCACGCGCGTTCGAGTCACGATAGGAGAACGACACCACGATGGCCAAAACGGCGAAGAGAGACACAACCAAGAAACAGGACCTCATTGACGGGCTGAACCAAGATCTGGCCGGCGAATACCAGGCGATGATCAGCTATATCCAGTACGCGGCGGTCGTCAACGGGCCGTATCGGCCGCAACTCGTCCAGTTTTTCCTGACCGAAGTGGCCGACGAGCAACGCCACGCGGAATATCTGGCGAACAAGATTGCCGCGCTCGGTGGCGACCCGACCGTGACGCCAAAGGACGTGCTAACGTCACGCGACACCCGCGAGATGCTGACCTTCATCCAGCAAGCCGAAGCGCGGACCATCGAAAACTACCGGCAGCGGATCGAGCAGGCCGAGGCCGCCGGCGAAATTGGGCTAAAGGTCCAGCTCGAAGATTTCGTTTCCGATGAGACCAACCACAAAGAAGAGGTCGAGAAGATCCTCGCCGATTGGCGATAGCTGGGCCTTACGTTGTCCCGGACAGTGCTCTCACGACGGCTTCGGGGTCGCGGTCGATGACTCGCAGCAAGGTCTTCGCCGCACTGTCTGGCTCGCGCGCGCCCTGCTCCCAATCCCTCAGCGTGCCGATTGGGACCTGAAACCGGGCGGCAAACTGTTCTTGGGTCAGGTGCAGTCGCCGCCGTATGTGCTTGGGATTAGGTACGCGCTGAAATCCGCTGAGTTCATCGTCGGTCAACAGCGGGTTGTCCGGATCGGCGTTCGCCGCGGCTTCGATCTCTTCTTCCGACATCGCGTGCACGCGTGCCCAGTCGGTCTTGCTCTCCAACGGTCGCTCGGAACCATCGGGAAACAGTTGCACCAGGCTCCCATCAGGGTATCGCCGGACCCTGATCGTAGTTATGTCGCTCATGCTTGTTGGCCCTCCGTGCAGAGATTATTCGTGTGACGCCGTTTCTGATCGTGTGGACAACGACAAGCACGGCGCCATCCGAACTCCTGCCGATGGACTTGATTCGCACCTCACCGTAATCTCGTCGGACATCCGTGCGCTCGATCCGATGCGGGTCGTCGAAAATGGGGGTCGCATCGGCGAAGTCGATCCCCTCTCTTGGCGGTTCTTGTTTGACTTTGCCGGATCCCAGTCGAACTCCATTCCAGGTTCCCCCAATTGTACTACTGGCTACCAGTAACGCGTCTCGGTCCTATGCACGAGCACATCTGCATCGCACGGCTGCCTCCCATATTACCGTGGCAACGGCTGCCCATCCGACGCGTTCGACTCCATCCGTTGGGCGTGCGTATACTCCCGGAGCGCCCGCGCTGGGCGTCCGGAGTTGTCCTTCACGTTGGAGCGCGGGGTTCGCGTGCTGCCTCTCGTTATTGCCCGCAATCGAAAAATGCCCCTTGATCCCGTGGCGCCACGCTCTGGCGCCGCTGCTCCCTCTGTCGATCGCCGATGAAGTCGTGGCGCGTCATCGTCGGGCTGCTGATCAGCGCCGGCTTCCTGATCTTCGCCTTTCGTGGGCAGGACTTCGGGCGAATTCGCGATGCGCTGGGCGAGGTCAACTACTGGTACTTGGTGCCGGCGTTGGCTCTGTATTTCGCCGGCGTGGGCGTCCGTGCATTTCGCTGGAGTGTCTTGCTGCGGCCGGTGGTTCGAATGGGCACCCGCGAAACGCTGCCGATCGTCGCCGTGGGTTTTATGGCGAATAACGTTCTGCCCTTGCGCACCGGCGAGATCGTTCGCGCCTACGTGCTCGGCCGGCGCCACGGCGTGCGTAAGACCGCCGCGCTGGCGACGATCGCCGTCGAGCGCCTCTTCGACGGGCTGACGCTGCTCTGCTTCATCCTCGCCGCGACGACTGTTGTGAGCTTCACCAGCGAGTTGCAACACCTGACGATCGTTGCCTTCATCCTCTTCGCCGCCGTTCTGATCGGTCTCTTTCTGCTCACGTTCGGCGGCAGTCTCCGCGACCGGCTCTTGCAAATCGTTCTCGGACCGATGCCGGCGCCGATGGCGGATCGCGTCGAACGGATGGCGGAGTCGGTCCTCAGCGGCCTGGGCGTGCTGACCCGGAAGACCGATCTGGTGATCGTGGCCGGGGCATCGGTCCTTGCCTGGCTCTTCGAAGCCTCGATGTACTGGGCGATGGCGCGGGGTTTTGGCGGCGACCTCGCCGAGTCGCTCGGCATCGCGGGCACGTTGCTCACGACCGGCGTGGCGAACTTGGCGACGTTGATTCCGTCGTCACCCGGCTACGTCGGGCCATTTGAGTACGGCGTTTCCCTGGTGGTCAATGGCGCGCTCGACGTCGCGAAGCCCGTGGCGCTCTCCTACGCCATCGTCGTTCACGCGGCGTTGTATTTCCCGATCACCTTCTGGGGTATGTTTGAGTGGTGGCGGCAGCACCTCTCCTTGCGACAGGTGCGTGCGGCCGAGGCAGAGGTGCAATTGCAGAACGGCAACGGCGCCGCGTCTCCGGCTGAGGCGCGTCCGGTCGTCGGGGGGACGCCAGTCCTCGCCGAACCTGGCGTTCAGCCGGTCCAGCAGCAGATGACGCGGCGCGGCGCGCGTCGCCGGTGAGTCGATGAGCATTCTGGAAGCGATTGTCCTGGGGGTGGTCCAGGGTCTGACCGAGTTTCTGCCGATCTCCTCTTCCGCCCATCTGATCCTCGTCCCGTGGCTCTTCGGCTGGGAGCAGCCGGGGTTGGCGTTCGATGCGTCGCTGCATCTCGGTACGTTGGTCGCGGTCATCGTCTACTTTTGGCGAGAGTTGGTGGCGATGGCCGCCGCCTTGCCGCGGGCGCTGCGGAGTCCGCTGGCCGTGATCCGCGGCGATGCCGAGGATGACGGCGACGCCCGCCTGGCGCTCCTGATCGCGCTCGGGACGGTGCCGGGAGCGGTCATCGGGCTGCTCGGCGCGGGGGCGCTCGAGGACTTCTTCCACGGCGACGACCACGAGACATTGGCGATGGCGTTGATCGCCGTGCTGCTGATGGCGCTTGGCCTCGCGTTGGCGGTTGCCGAACGGGTGGCGGAGCATACCCGGCCGCTGGCACAGCTCACGATCCGCGACGTGGCGATCGTCGGCCTAGCGCAGGCATTTGCCCTCTTGCCCGGCGTCTCGCGCTCGGGCGCGACGATCACCGCTGGACTCTTTCGCGGGTTTCGCCGCGCCGACGCCGCGCGATTCTCGTTCCTGCTGGGCATCCCCTTGGTGGCCGGAGCGGGGGCGAAGGGGTTCCTCGACGTGATCCAGAGCGGGCTTGACGGATCGGACGGCGTCGCGTTTGTCGCGGGCATGCTCGCCTCCGCCCTCTCCGGCTTCGCCGCGATCTCCTTCCTCCTGCGCTACCTCCAGCGCTCGAACACCTTCGTCTTCGTGGTCTATCGCCTCGGGCTGGGCCTGTTCATCCTCGGGTTGCTGGCGACTGGCCTCAAGTGATGCTGCACCCCGTCGTCGCAGGTCCCGCCCCTACGACGAACAGGCGCCTGCAATTTAGTATGCGACTTCACGGCCGCTTGACCGCGCCTGCACTCCCCCGTAGTATGACGGCCACGTACACCCGGTTCGGAACGAGAAGCGACTCCCGTTAGCTTGGGCGATGATCAGACGGTGCGACCGGTCCGCCGCGCGGCGCCGGCCACCACGAATACGTTCGCTGTCTTCGATGAGGAGGAGTGCCGTGGACGACCGAGATCAGGAGATTCAGGGGCGTTTGATCGCGGACGCCATCAGTGGGCGCATGTCGCGGCGCGACGTGCTCAAGAGCGCCGCCGCCCTCGGGCTGGGCGCTTCGGCCACGTCGGCGCTGATCGCGGCGACGACCGACGGCGTTGCCATGACGCGCGCACAGGAGACCGAAGTCCTGCGTGAGCGGACGTTGATCTGCATGCAGGGCGGCGACGCCGGGCAGTATCCGGACTTCGCCAACTTCAACCTCTACGTCACCGGCGCCACCGGCGGTTGGCATGCCGGGCCGCTGCAAACGATGAATGAGCCGCTGATCATGTTCAACGTGCTCACCGGCGAACACGAGAATTGGCTGGCCGAGACCTGGGAGTACAACGCGGAGTTCACCGAAATCACGCTGACTCTGCGTGAAGGGATCCTCTGGAGCGACGGCACGCCGTTTACGGCATCGGACGTCGTCTTCACCTTCAACCTGGTGCGCGACCGTCAGACTGAGGCGATCAACGCCGCCGAGATCTCCTTCTTGCAGGAGGCGGTCGAGGTCGACCCGCGCACGATCCGCTTTGTGCTGAACGCGCCGAATCCGCGCTGGTGGGCGACGACGCTGACGAGTAATCACGGTGTGGTCGAGCAAATCCTGCCCAAGCACATCTGGGAAGGGCAAGACCTGCTGACCTTCGCCAACTACGACGAGGCGGCGGGGTTACCGATTGCGACCGGGCCGTACCGGCTCGTTTCCTCGACAGCCGAGCAGAAGATCTTCGACCTCCGGGACGACTGGTGGGGCGCGGCGACCGGCTTCAAGCCGGCGCCACAGGTGCAGCGCGTCATCTACATTCCCAGCCGCGACGACTCGCTGACGGCGCAGATGCTGATCACCAACGAAGTCGACATGGGGAAGATCCTCTCCGTGCCGACCCTCCAGAGCGTCTTCGCCCAGAACCCGCAAGTCATCACCTTTAGCGGCCAGGAGCCGCCGTACGGCTACCTCGATTGGTGTCCGATCGACCTCAACTTCAACTGCTCGGCCGCGCCGTGGGACAACCCGCAGTTGCGCTGGGCGGTCAATTTCGCCATCGACCGCGCGAAGCTGGTTGCCCTGGCGGAGGGCGGCGCCGGCGTCACCGCCCGCCACCAGTTCACCCCCTACGAGTGGTTCACGCCGTACGAGGAGGCGCTGCAACCGCTCTACGACAAGTACGGGTTGGACGACGCCGCGCACCTGGACAAGGTCGAAGAGATCATGACCGAGCTGGGGTACGCCAAGGACGGCGATTTCTGGGCCCTGGACGGCCAAACGCTCGACATGCGGATCTACGTGCCCGACTGGTTGCGGGCCTACGGGCCGCCGCTGACCCAGCAGTTGATCGACGCCGGCTTCAACGCCGAGTTCGACACCTCGCCCGGTCTCGGGACGCAGGTCCAGACCGGCGAGCAGGTGCTGTCGTTCGGGTGCAAGGGACCGGCCGGGGTCAAGGGCATGGATCCCTACTTCATGCTCTCGATCTACACCGGGCAGTACGTCCGGCCGACCGGGGAGCCGGCGCCTAATGGGTGGGCGACGTCGCGTTGGGCCAACGAGGAGTACGACGAACTGGTCAAGCAGTTGGAGACGCTCGACGCCGAGGCCCCGGATACGGTCGCGCTGGCCGCTCAGGCGATGGACGTCTGGTTCCGCGAACTGCCAGACGTCTTCGTCTCGCAACTCATCATTCGCTACCCGATGAGCACGGCGCGCTGGACCGGCTGGCCGACCCAGGAGGACCCCTACGGCTTCCCGCACTCGTGGCAGCAAGAGTTCATGAAGACGATCCTGCGGCTGGAACCGACGTCCTAATCGAAGACGTGAGTCGTGAGACGTGAGACGTGAGTAGTTGGCGTTCCCTGCATCGACTAGCTACTCACGTCTCACGACTCACGTCTCACGACTGACGGCCAAAGACAATGCCCATTGGATACGTGGTCAAGCGGTTCGGTGCGTTCATTCTGATCGTCTGGGCCGCCGCCACCATCAACTTTGCCATCCCGAAGTTCTCTGACGCCGATCCGGTGCGGGAGCGGCTGCTCCAGGCCCAAGGGCTGGGCGGCGTCAGCGCGCAGTCGATCGAGGAGGTCGCCAAGTCGTACGAGAAGCGGTTTGGCCTCGATCAGCCGCTTTGGAAGCAGTATCTGCGCTATTTGTGGGACATGGCGCGCTTCGACTTCGGCGTCTCGATCACCCGTTTCCCGACCGGGGTCTCGTCGATGATCTTCGACGCGTTGCCCTGGACTCTGGTGCTCGTTACGGTCTCGACGATCATGGCGTTCACCATCGGGAGTCTCTTCGGCGCGTTGCTGGCCTGGCAACGCGCGCCGAAGTTCATCCAATTCCTCGCCCCGCCGTTGCTGACCCTCTCCGCCATCCCCTACTTTCTGCTCGGTCTGACCCTGATCTACCTTTTAGCCTTTTCCTGGAAAGTCTTTCCGCTCGGCGGTGGGTACGAAATTGGGTCGACACCGGCCTGGAGTTGGAGCTTTATCCAGGATGCGGTGCGCCACTCGCTGCTGCCCGCATTGTCGATCGTGCTGGCGAGCATGGGCGGATGGGCGCTGAGCATGCGTGGCATGATGGTGACGGTGCAAGGGGAGGACTACGTTACGCTGGCCGAAGCGAAGGGGCTGAAACCGCGCCGCATTTTCTTGCGCTATGCCCTGCGCAACGCGATCTTGCCACAGACCACCGCGCTGGCGCTGGCGCTGGGCCACGTGGCGTCAGGCGCGGTGCTGGTCGAGGTCGTCTTTGCCTATCCGGGTGTAGGCAACTTGCTCTACCAGTCGATCCGCTCGTTCGACTACACGGTGATCTACGGCGTCACCTTCATCGTAATCGTCTCGATCGGCGTGGCGACCTTCATCCTCGACCTGCTCTTGCCGGCGCTCGATCCGCGCATCACCTATCGCCGCTCCTGAGGTAGCCGAGTGATTGCGACTGCCAGCATGCCGCAACGATGGATCAGACGCGGGATTCGGCCCCTCGGGTCGTACCCGATGCTCGCCGTCGGGCTCTTCTTGATGCTCCTCATCTTGCTGATGAGCTTCATCGGCCCCTTCTTTATCGAGCGCGACGCCGTCAATGTCGGCTACGCGCTGCCGGACCAGCGGCCGTCGAGCGAATACCTGCTGGGCACCGACACCGTCGGCCGCCAACTAGCGGCGATCATCGTGTACGGGACGCCGCTTACGCTCCAGATTGGCCTGATCGCCGGAGCCATCGGGCTAGTCGTGGGGATGATCTTCGGGTTCGTCTCCGGCTATTACGGCGGCATCTGGGACCAGCTTCTGCGCGGTGCGGCCGACGTCTTTCTGACAATCCCCGGGCTCCTGGTCCTCGTCGTGATTGCCACGACGATTCAGGGAACGGTCGGTGTCGTCACCCAGGCGCTCGTCGTCTCGGCGCTGGCCTGGATGTACCCGACGCGGACGATCCGCTCGCAGGTGCTCAGCATTCGCGAGCGCGGCTACGTCCAGATCGCGCGCTTCTCCGGCATGAATGGGTTCGAGATCATCGTCAAGGAACTCGTGCCGAACATGTTGCCGTACCTGGCGGCCAGCTTCGTCGGCGCCGTCTCGGCGGCGATCCTAGCCTCGATTGGACTCGAAGCGCTCGGTCTCGGACCGCAGAACGAGCCGACCCTGGGCATGACGATTTACTGGAGCTCGTACTACACCTCGATCATCCGCGACATCTGGTGGTGGTGGGCGCCGCCAATCGTCGTCATCGTCGTCATCTTCCTCAGCCTCTTTCTGATTTCGGCCGGCTTGGACCAGATCGCAAATCCGCGACTGCGGAAATCGACGTGAGGGGTCAGCGGAGTTGCGAGTCGGGAGTCAGGGGTCAAGGAACGGGCGAAATCGTCTAGCGCGAGCAGAGGTGTTGGCCGTGACCGACACGCACGTGGGCTTACGAGAACGGGTGACGAGCGAGGTCCTGGGGGGTCGCGAGACGATCCTGGACGTGCGGAACTTGCATGTCTACTTCCACACGTCGCGGGGTCCGGCGAAGGCGGTCAACGGCGTCTCGTTCAGCCTGAAGCGGGGCGAAGCGCTCGGGCTCGTCGGCGAATCGGGGTCAGGCAAGTCGACCATCGCGCTCTCGCTATTGCGGCTCATCAAGCCGCCTGGAACGATCGAGCAGGGCGAGATCGTGCTCGATGGCCAGGATTTACTGGCGCTCTCCGAGGAGCAAATGCGGCTGGTGCGGTTGGGCGAGATCGCGATGGTGGCGCAGGGGGCGATGAACTCGCTCAATCCGGTAATGCGGATTCGCGACCAGATCATCGATGCTTGGAAGGACCACGAGGAGCGGGTCGGCCGGAGCGAAGTCGACGACCGAATCGCCGATCTGATGCGCTGGGTTGGTTTGCGACCCGAGGTTGCGCGGATGTTCCCGCACGAGCTGAGCGGCGGCATGAAGCAGC
>JBOGUE010000485.1:0-4525 GCA_050695955.1 Thermomicrobiales bacterium
GGCCAACCATGACGAACGCATGCTGCGGCGTGGGCCCTATCCGGCCCCTCTCAAGCGACGCGTCCTGTCGGACGCCGGCCACCTTTCGAACGATGCTTGTGCCGATCTCTTGGCACGAGTCGCGGCCAGGTCAACCAAACAACCAGCGATATGGCTCGCGCATCTTTCGGCGGTGAACAATCGGCCCGATCTTGCCGTGACGACGGTCGTCCGCCGCTTGCTTTCCGATCGTATCGCTTGGTCCGTCGAGGCGTTGCCCCGCCTTCGTCCCAGTCGAACCTGGACGTCCGATCAAGAACGCCCACCGACCCAACTCGTTGGACAACTTGGATTACCAGGCTTTGGGTAAAGATTCGACCTCTGTGTGGCAGCCCTGCCGCGTCCCAGTTACGCGGCCGGTGATCAATCGATAGACTAGCGGGAACACCATGGGACACACAGGCATCCTGGACCATTGAGCCGTCGCGACAACCGCCCAAAGGAGTACAACCTGTCCACTCTCCTCCTTTTCCACGATCGACTGGCAACATCGGTGCTTCTCTTTATGCTGGCCGTTGGCATTTGGGGAATCGTCTCATTTGCCCGCGGCGGCGTTCTGACCGGCAGCGTGTCCGGGGCGCTGGTCATCGGTCAGGCGCTTGTTGTCGCACAGGTCGTGGCTGGTGTTGCGCTCTACCTCAATGGTTCGCGGCCGGAGTCATCCGTACATATCCTCTATGGCGTGACGGCGATCATTGTCCTGCCGTTCGTATGGACGTACGTCAAGGACCGGCATCCCCGACAAGGACTCCTCATTTACAGCCTCGTGGCGCTCTTTATTGCCGGCCTCTCAATCCGAGGGATGGCCACCGGCAGCTAACGCCTGATGACTCCTCAGCCGCCTTCCAAAGTACGGCGGCCCCGACACCCACTCATCCAATCCGGCACAATTTACGTACACCTAGAGGAATGGTGACTGTCAGTCAATGGCCGTCCTTTCGTCGGGGAGTTGCGCCAAAGTCCCCATACAGGTATTGCCGGAATCGTGAATTTATTGACAGAAGCCGAAGGTGAGCGTACAATCCGACCGTACAGTCCGTTGGGTTCGCTCGGAGCGGCTGGGTTCGATGCAGAAAGGAGCCAGCGTGGAGGCTGAGCCGCGTGATTACCAGGATGTGATCGATCAGGCCCTGCAACTGGTCTATAGCCACCACCACCGGCTTGTAACGCGCCTGTCCCCCGTGGCGTTCCAATCGCTGGCCATCGATCAATTGCGAGGCGGTCCGCTGGGTCAAGATCTCCACCGCCTGGCACTCCTTGCTCGAGGTCAGATTCGCGAGCCTAAGGAGCGGGTGCTGACGGCGATCGATGCGGTCGTACAGCTTCTCTTTTGGCCGGCGGCGTCTGACGACTACACGGTGCCGCGTTCCTTTTGGGACACCGATCTCGGCCGCATGATGGCAATGGCCAAGTTCCGCGCGTACGAACCAAGCGAGCTGGTCAGCATTGGCAACGCCGCGCAGCAACTCGGCGTCACCCGCCCGACGATTTACCGTTGGATGGACGACCGCCGCCTCAATTACGTCCGCGACGATATGAGCGGCCGCACCTTTGTAGTCCGGCGCGACATCGAGTACATGAAGCGTGTCGAGTTGGAGAACGCCAGTCCGGAGTAGCCAGCGACGACAGATCACGATGTCAATCGACGGCCGTCCAATGGGCGGCCGTCGACGTTGTCGTGTTCGCTCGTCATGCCCGACCGGTCTCCTTCCTCAACCGGCACCGTCACAACGTCTGATGTATTGAGACGCTCGATTGCCACGACCGCCCCACCTTCGATATAAACGCGCGGCACTCTAGCGCTGACGCCGGTCAGCATCTCATAGGCGATCGTCCCCGCCATCGACGCCAGTTCTTCCCACCCAGCGGCGCCGGATGCCGGCGAGCCGACCGCGACCACGTCGTCTCCAACTGATGCGTCGCTCCCAATCGGAAGACCGACCACCGTCTGATCCATACTAATTCGACCGCGAACTGCTGCCTTCGCGCCGGCAATGCCCATCCATCCGCGATTGGATAACGCCCGTCGATACCCGTCGGCATACCCGATCGGGATCAACGCCGCATGCTCGTTTGCTAGCGCCATATAGGTCCCGCCATAGCTGACCCGATCCCCAGCGGAGAGTTCGATCACCCTCGCAATTGAGCTCACAATCGACATCACGGGGCGCATCCCGGACGTCAGGGGTATGTCAGTCGATGGAGCCGCACCATACATCGCGATACCCAGGCGGACCATGTCGTAGTCGTAGCGCCGCGATCGCAATGTGGCGGCGCTGTTCGCGGCGTGTTGCAGGACTGACGTCAGGTCGATCTCTTGCCCGATCTGGGTGAGACAGGCGTCGAATCGCGTCGCCTGTTCGAGTGTCGGTCGTTCCTCTACTTCGTCCGCGCTGCCGAAGTGGGTAAAAATACCTTCCAAGTGCAACAATGGGTCAGTCGTTATCCTGCGAGCCAGCACCGGGGCTTCCTCCGGAAAACAGCCGAACCGGCGCATGCCGGTGTCGATCTTGAGGTGCAGGTGAATCAGGCCATGATGCGATCTATGGCGCGCCTCAGCTGATATGTCGTCGATCATCCCGCTGTCCGCCACGGACAGCGCCAGTCGATTGCGCAGCCCGAGTGCAATCTCCGATTCAGCGATTGGGCCGAGCACCACGATCGGTTCCGTCAGGCCGCGATGCCGCAGCTGAACTCCCTCATCCACCGTTGCCACGGCAAGATGCGTGGCGCCCGCCGTCAGTGCGGCGCGCGCGATCATGGCGGCGCCATGTCCATAGCCGTTCGCTTTTACCACGGCCATCAGACGGACTGGTTCGGGCGCCAATCGGCGAAACGCTCGGATATTACCCGCCAGCGCATCGAGGTCGACAATCGCCCGCGTCGACCGTAGCGACAGATCGACCGGGAGCGTCACGACTTCTCGTCTGCCTCCAGACGCGCGATTAATTTCACCAAATCAGCACGGGTGACAATCCCGACGAGTTGGAGGTTTTCGTCGACGACTGGCACTGGGTTGACTCGCTCGTTAATCATCAGCGTCGCGACCTGTTCGAGCGTAGCGTTCGCCATAATGTTGTAGACCGGCGACGTCATCAATTCTCCCGCGGTGAGTGCCACGACCTTCCGCAGTTCCTCGTCGAAGTCACGTCCCCCATCGGCGACGAAGATAGCGTCGAGGAATGGCACGACGGGCGGGACGTCCACATCCGCCTCGCGCGCGATGATGTCTGACTCGGTCACGATGCCGACGATGTCGCCATCCTCGACCACTGGCACGCCGGGCAAGCCCGATTCTGCCAGCATGCGCGCCACGCTCGCAACCGAATCACCCGGTGACGCGATCGGGACCTCTCGCCGCATCAAATCGGCCACGGTCGGCTCAGTCACGCCGTTCCCCTCGCTTTCCTTCCATATCCCGCAACTCTTCCGCCATCGCCAACGGTAGGTCACTCGCGACCAATCCGAGCGTTCCAACCCGTGCTTCAACCCGCCGCGCCGCCCTCGCGCCGACGTAGAGCGCCAACGCGGCCGCGTCGAGCGGGGCAACGCCTTGGGCCAGCAGACCCCCAATGGCGCCGGCGAGCACGTCACCGGTGCCCGCGGAGGCCAAGGAAAGCGGCGCATCCGGGGCGACGTAAGCGCGGTCGCCGTCAGTCACGACGCTGTGGTCATACTTCAAGACGACGATCTGCTTCCATCGCACCGCCGCCGCCCGTGCCGCTCCGATTGGGTCTGACGTGACTTCCTCGGCGGTGCAATCAAGCAACCGGCTCATCTCTCCGACGTGTGGCGTGAGCACGAGCGACCGATCTGGCAGATTGCTCCACCACTCGCCTTGTTTGGCGAACCAGTTCAGACCATCGGCGTCGACGACGACCGGAACACCGCGTCCAAGGATGCCGCTGGTCTTTGATTTGCTCATATTCGTGTCCGACTCGACGTTAAAACCGAGCGCGTTCACACGTCGTGCGCCGCTACCAATCACCAATGAGTCCATCAACGCATCTGCATATTCGTCTTCGCCAAGTCCTGGTCCCAGTACAATGGCCTTTAACTTGACGAGCCGTTCCTCGATCGACTCGAGGGCATGGCGCCCGCTCACGCGTGGATCTCCGTCAGGCAGCGGGATAAACGACGCCTCTGGCACGATCGCCGCGACGGCCGAAACGATACCCCTCGGTGCAGCGATGACCACGGCGCCCGCACCGACTCTCCCGGCCGCCATCGCGCAGAGCGCCGGGGCGCCGACGTATCCTGGCGCGCCGCCAACCACGATCAATCCGCCGACGCCCCACTTGTGTGCTCCCGCTTCGCGGCGAGGAAGAAGGCTCAGCGCGTGACGCTCATCGATCGTTGCATCATTCTCTCCCAGAATCGTTTTGATCTTGGTCCGCTCGTCCGTCAAGTGATCCCCCTTATGTCTAGTTATGTGGTCAACTCCTTCGCATCATCTTCCGTCGTTGCTCGATCTGGAGTACGCACC
>JBOGUE010000486.1:0-4237 GCA_050695955.1 Thermomicrobiales bacterium
CCACTCACAACACATGAGACATTCCTCGTGGCGCCTTGTCCGCGATGCGGCAAGCCGGCCCGGCGCGAAACCGACACGATGGACACGTTCGTCGACTCGTCGTGGTACTGGTACCGATATACCAGCCCCGGCGAGAATCATTCGCCATTTGATCCTACCCGGGCAGCCCAATGGTGCCCGGTCGACCTCTACTGCGGCGGGATTGAGCACGCGATTCTGCATTTGCTCTACGCGCGATTCATCACCAAAGTCTGTCGCGATCTCGGACTAACCGACCATGGCGAGCCGTTCGTACGCCTCCGCAACCAGGGCATGATCTTGGCCGAGGAGGGGACGAAGATGAGCAAGAGTCGCGGCACTCAAATCGCGCCCGACGACCTGATTCGCGACCACGGCGCCGACGCCCTGCGCTTGCACCTGATGTACCTGGGACCATGGGATCAGGGTGGGCCTTGGAACAGCCGTGGTATTACCGGCATGGAATCGTTCATCCGCCGCGCTTTCCGCGTGGTTACGGAGACTGCCGGGAATTCGATTGACGGTCCAGTGGACGAGGCCCAGCGCCGCGAGTTGGTGCGGCTGACCCATCGGACGATTCAGCGCGTCACGACCGACATCGAGGCGTTTCAGTTCAACACGATGGTCGCCGCACTGATCGAGTTCACCAACGAGCTCATGAAGCTCAAGGACGGCACTGTTGCGCGGACCAAAGAATGGCGTACGGCGATCGAGACACTCGTGCTCCTGATGGCGCCGAGCACGCCATACGTTGCCGAAGAGCTTTGGCAGCGTCTCGGCAAACCGTACTCGGTGCATCACCAATCGTGGCCGGAATTCGACCTGGAACTTGCAAAGCGAGAGACTGTGGAAATCGTGGTCCAGGTCAACGGGAAAGTGCGGGAGCGATTTTCCGCGCCTGTCGATTTGCCGGAGGCCGCCGCGGTCGAGCAGGCCCTTGCCATCGCACGCGTCAAAGAACACGTCGGCGACCGAGTTCCTGCTCGGATTATTTACGTCCCAGGGAGGCTGATCAACTTCGTCGTCAAGAACTAACAGCGCTGCTGGTCAGAGAAACGGTGAGCGGGCGGTACTTGCCGCCCCGCTCGCCGTTTCGATAGCAAATCAATCCGCGGCAACGGCGACCGCGGGTTCGGGCGCGACCGGCGTCCAGCGGAGATTGAGCTTGCGGTTGGCCGCGACCTCGTCCAGGCGCTTGAACTCAGTAGTATGGGGCGCGGTGAGGACGATCTCGGGGTCGCTTTCGACCTCTTCAGCAATCTGGCGCATCGCGCCGATGAAGTGGTCAAGCGATTCCTTCGATTCTGTTTCGGTCGGCTCGATCATCAAGGCTTCGGACACGATCAGTGGGAAATAGGTCGTTGGTGGATGCACTCCGAAGTCGAGCAGGCGTTTGGCGATGTCGAGCGTCCGCACTCCATTTCGCTTCTGGCGATTGCCTGAGAGAACGAACTCGTGCATGCACGAGCGATCATATGGCAGATCAAAAGAGCCCCGAAGGTTGGCGAGCAGATAGTTAGCATTGAGGACCGCGTCCTCGCTGACTTGTCGCAGCCCGCGCGCGCCGTGCATCCGGATGTAGGTATACGCGCGGACGTGCATCCCAAAGTTGCCATGAAACGAATGCAATCTGCCGATCGTCTTCGGCGGGCTGAACCACTCATATCGAGCGGTCCCATCTTCCTCGGTCCGGCGGACGCACGGTCCCGGAAGGTAGTCGGCTAAGTCCGCGCGGACTCCCACCGGGCCCGATCCGGGTCCGCCACCGCCATGCGGCGTTGAAAATGTCTTGTGCAGGTTGAAGTGCATGATGTCGATGTCGAGATCGGCGGGGCGGGCAATGCCTAGGATCGCATTGAAGTTGGCTCCGTCGTTGTACACGAGCCCGCCAGCTTCGTGCACGATCCGGACAACCTTCTGGATGTGCTCGTCCCACAACCCAAGGGTGTTTGGGTTGGTAATCATGAGCGCCGCGGTGTCCGGACCGACCAACTGGCGCAGCGCCTCGACGTCGACGTTGCCGCGTGCATCGGACGGGACCGTAACGACGTCGAATCCGGCCATCGCCGCGGTTGCCGGATTCGTGCCATGGGCGGAATCAGGCACAATGATCTTCGTCCGCGCAAGATCACCCCGCTCTCGATGGTATGCTCTGGCGATCAGAACACCTGTGAGTTCCCCGTGTGCTCCGGCTGCTGGTTGCAGCGCGACCGACGAAAAGCCGGAGATCTCCGCCAGCATCGCTTGCAATTCGAAGAGCAGCTCAAGCGCACCCTGAACCGTCGCTTCCGGCTGGTATGGGTGGATTTGGGCGAATCCGGGATAGCGCGCCACTACCTCATTGATTTTGGGGTTGTACTTCATCGTGCAAGAGCCCAATGGGTAGAAACCGAGGTCGATGGCGTGGTTCTTCTGGCTCAGGCGGGTGTAATGCCGGATCACGTCGATCTCGCTAACTTCAGGCCAATCGAGGGTGTCACGCTTCAACATTGCGGGTAGTGCGGTGACTGGAACGTCCGGCGCGGGAACGCGAACGCCACGACGGCCAGACTTGGACAACTCGAAGATTAACGGCTCAACGGCCATGCGATTGATTCCCCTCGGGTTTTCGGCGATGCGTCCATGGATCGTCGCCACGAAGCGTCCGGCAGCCAATGCCGAACCGAGAGAGGATGCTAACACGGGCCAATTGCGCGGACAACGCATCCCGGCGAGTCCGCGTGCTTTGTGCGCCATGGTGCGGGACTTTCGGGGGCCTTTGGTATCATGCAGGGATAAGTGCGAGGTTGAATCGGTCACCGAACAGGACCAGCATGGGGCAGCGGCTCTCCGCAAACTACGGGTGGGTGGTTGTCGCCACCGCGACGGCGATCCTCACCGTGACGTCGGGCGCTCGCTTTTTGTACGGTGTCGTCCTCAAACCTGTCTCCGATGAGTTCGATTGGTCACGCTCGTCCCTCACAGTCGCGGTCTTGATCAACATGGTCGTGCTTTCGATTTGTCAACCATTCGTCGGAGCGCTGTCAGACCGCATCGGTCCGAAGCGGATCCTCGTTGGCGGGACCGTGCTGCTCGGCGTGACGCTACTACCATTGTCGTTCGCAACGGAGTTGTGGCAGTTCTATCTGGTCTACGGCGTATTCGTCGCGATCGCTCTCGCCGCGGCCAGTCCTGTCAACACGACCGCGTTGGTCAGTCAATGGTTCGATCGGCGTCGTGGCACCGCGCTGGCCCTGGCAACCTCTGGTTCGGCGTTTGGTCAACTCTTGATCGTCCCACTCGCCGCGTGGACGCTCACCCGCACTGATTGGCAGACCACCTATCGCCTTTTGACGGTCATGCTGCTCGTCGCGGTCGCTCCAATCGGCCTCATCTTCTTGCGGCGGCCTTCGACTTCGCCGGATGTTGAACGCGAGAGATCCGCGGAGCATGGATCGCCCGAATCTGAAGATAACGCCAATCACACGTTGCGCTCTGCCCTCAATACTCCGTCCTTTTGGCTGTTGGCGTTTGGGTTCTTTGTTTGCGGCTTCACTATGGCCTTCGCTAACACACACTTCATGGCGTACGCCGACGACATGGGTATGAGCACCATGCACGCGGCAGATGTGATTGCCGTGACGGCCGTTTTCAGCATCGCCGGTACGGTCAGCCTGGGCCTGCTGGCGGATCGGTATTCCCGGCCCCGCATTCTCGCCCTCACCTATACACTGCGGGGTCTCGCGTTCATTCTTCTCATCTTCTACGCGAGCGACTCGTTGATCTTCGGCTACGCCGTCGTGCTCGGTATTTCGTGGACCGCCACCACTCCGCTAACTGCCGCGATTTCCGCCGACCTCTATGGCCAACAACGGTTGGGCGTAGTCTTCGGCACGCTCTTTACCTTCATGAACTTGGGATTTGGCGTTGGCGCATTCCTCGACGCCGTCACCTACGACATCTCAGGCGGCTATACAACGGCGCTGATAATCAATGCGGTGTTGGGGATCACCGCGGGTTTCGCCGTCCTGCGCGTCGCCGACAATCCCGTTCGTCCACCTGCCTTACCGGGACGTACGCATGACGGCCGGCGGCTGCCGACGACACCCGTGGCCGCTCCAGGTGACTGACAGCCCTATTATCGTTCTAAGGAGCATTTCTCGGTGAATCCATATCTGACCGCTGGGCTCGCCATGTGCGCCATCGTCATGCTCGCGCTTGGACTCACTGCCTATATGGC
>JBOGUE010000487.1:0-6190 GCA_050695955.1 Thermomicrobiales bacterium
GGCCACTCGTACATCGTCTACGGCCCGTTGGCGAACGGCTCGACTGGCGTTATGTACGAGGGGACGCCGGACTACCCGGCCTGGGATCGCTGGTGGGAAATCGTCGAGCGCTACAAGGTCACCATCCTTTACACCGCCCCGACGGCGATCCGCGCTCACATGAAGCAAGGCGCGCACCACGCGGAGAAGCACGACCTTTCGAGCCTGCGCCTCTTGGGGACGGTCGGCGAGCCGATTAACCCGGAAGCCTGGATTTGGTACCACACTCACATCGGCGGCGAGCGCTGTCCGGTGGTCGACACCTGGTGGCAGACCGAAACCGGCTGCATGATGATCTCGCCGCTGCCCGGCATCACGACGACCAAACCGGGATCAGCCACCTTCCCGCTGCCAGGCGTCGAGGCCGACGTGGTCGACAACGACGGCAATTCGGTGCCGCTCGGACAGGGCGGCTACCTCGTCCTCAACAAGCCCTGGCCCTCGATGTTGCGCGGCATCTACGGCGACCCCGAGCGCTTCAAAGCAACCTATTGGAGCCGCTTCCCCGGCAAGTACTTCCCGGGCGACGGCGCCAAGCGGGACGACGACGGTTACTACTGGTTGCTGGGTCGCGTCGACGACGTGATGAACGTTTCCGGCCACCGCCTCAGTACGACCGAAATCGAGAGCGCGCTCGTCTCCCACCCGAACGTGGCCGAAGCGGCGGTCGTCGGTCAGCCGGACGAACTGACCGGCGAATCGGTTTTCGCCTTCGTGATCCTCAAGGCCGGCATCGACGGCACCCCTGACCTGGGCAAGGAGTTGCGCCAGCACTGCGGCGCCAAGATTGGCCCGATCGCGCGGCCGAAGACGGTCATGTTCACGCCGGACTTACCGAAGACGCGCTCCGGCAAGATCATGCGCCGTCTCTTGCGCGACATCGCCACCGGCCGCCAGCTCGGCGACACGACGACCCTCGCCGACGCCGCCGTCGTCGAATCGATCCGCGAGGCCAGCGCAAGCGCGAAGGACGACGATTAGCATTCAGCCCTCACCCCGGCGCTGTCGCGCCGCCCCTCTCCCTCGCGAGGGAGAGGGGTACGACGGGAGCGGCGCTGCGCGCCGCAACTCCCCCTCTCTCGCGCCCGGGTGAGGGGGCTGAGGGGTGAGGGCTGACTTGCCAACCGAGGCGACCCTATGACCGCACCGACGTCAATCCTCATTGCCAACGGCCGTATCGTCGACGGTACCGGCAATCCCTGGTTCTATGGCGACCTCGTTCTAGGTGATGGTCGCGTCGAGGCCATCGCACCTGCCGGAAGCTTCAACGCCGGTCCGAATACAGAGACTGTCGATGCCACCGGCTTGGTCGTCTGCCCAGGGTTTATTGACATTCAGTCCCACTCGATCGTTCCCTTCCTCTCCGACCGGCGGGCGATCTCGAAGATTACCCAGGGCGTCACGACCGAGATCATGGGCGAGGACTGGACCCCGGCGCCCTTCGGCGGTCGAATCGATTGCCCGTTCCACGAAGGACAGCGCCGTTTTGTCGGCGACGGTTTCGACGACTGGATGAAGCGCGCCCGCGGCTGGACCCGCTTCGGCGATTGGCTGGCCGCCATCGAAGACCTCGGTGTCGCGGTCAACATCGGATCCTTTGTCGGCGGTTCGACCGTCCGCGAGTTCGGCAAGGGATACGACCTCGGGCCGCCGAGCCTCGCCGAGCTCAACGCGATGCGCCGCGTCGTCGCCGAAGCGATGGAGGACGGCGCCTTCGGCCTAGCGACCGCGCTAATCTACCCACCCGGCGCCTTCGCCGACACGGCAGAGCTGACCGCCCTTTGTGAAGTCGTCGCCGCCTATCGCGGCGTCCACATCACCCACATTCGTTCTGAAGAGGCCCGCATCGTCGAGGCACTTGACGAAGCGATCGCGATCGCCCGTCGCACCGGCGTGGCGACCGAGATTTATCACCTCAAGCTCGCCGGCCAACGCAACTGGGACCGACTACCGCTGGTAATCGACATGATCAACCTGGCGCGCGTCGAGGGGTTGGACGTCGGCGCGGACATGTACCCGTACGAAGCGGCGGGAACCGGCCTTTCCGCCTGCCTGCCACCTTGGGCTTCGGAAGGGGGCAATCTCTACAAACGATTGCGCGACGAGCCCGACTTCCGAGCGCGCGTTCGCGCCGAGATGGCGCACCCGTCCGGCGACTGGGAGAACTTCGCCGCCGTCGCCGGCCCCGAAAACCTGCTCCTCGCCTCCTTCGGCTTACCCGAGCACAAGCAACGATACCAAGGTAAGCGCCTAGCCCAGATCGCCACCGAGCTGGGCCAAGACTGGATCGACGCCGCCCTCGACCTCCTCGCCGCGGAGCAGCACGACATCTTCACCTTCTACTTCATGATGAGTGAGGGGAACCTGCATCGGCAGCTGCAGCAGCCGTGGATGAAGATCGGCACCGATGCCGGCGGCCTCGACCCCGAGGCGGCAGCGAAGCGCGGCCTCGCCCACCCCCGCGCCTACGGCACGTTCACCCGCATCCTCGGCCGCTTCGTCCGTGAGCAAGGCGTCGTGCCGATCGAGGACGCGGTGCGCAAGATGAGCGCGGCCACCGCCGCCCGGCTCGGCCTCTTCGACCGTGGCGTATTGCGGCCCGGCCTTGCCGCCGACGTCGTCGCCTTCGACCCGACCTCAGTCACCGACCGCGCCACCTACGACGACCCCCATCGACTCTCGACCGGCATCCACCACGTTTGGGTCAACGGCGTCGCCGTCCTCCGCGACGGTCAGCACACCGGCGCCACTCCCGGTCGCCGCCTCCACGGGCCTGGCTACAGAGCTACACGGGATTGAAAGCCAAACGCCAGGCCACCGCCCGTGATACAATTGTGACCACAATGGTAATCTCAAAGGAGTTAGGACATGCAACAGATCGGAGTGAGGGAGTTCAAGGCGCATACCAGCGAGATTCTTCGTCGCGTGCGTGACGAAGGGGAAACCATCGAGATTACCTCTCGGGGCCAGGCGATCGCACGCGTGACGCCGGTCACGCAGCGCCAACGGCCCACGAAGGAAGAGGTCGATCGACGAATCGCTGCCCTTGAGGAACTCGCGGTGGAACTTTCGTCCCGTTGGCCCAAGGGTCTGTCAGCAGCAGAGGCCGTCAGCGCGGATCGCCGCGAATTATGATGGTCGTCGATGCCAGCGTCTGTGTCAGCTTGCTCTTATCAGAAGACGTGCATCACGACACGAGCCTGGCGTGGCTGCAACCAAGGCTTGTCGCAGGCTGGTCATTCTTTGCGCCCTCATTGCTGATCGCCGAAGTGGCCGGCGGGATTGCCCGCCGGACCGGCCTATCCGCCGATGGACACCGCGCGGTTGCTGGCTTGCGGGAACTTATGGATATCGCCTTGGTGCCACTCGATCTTGAACGCGCTGCAATGTCAGCTCGGCTCGCGGCCGATCTTCGGCTGCGAGGAGCAGACGCGACGTACGTCGCCATTGCGCTGGAGGTCGGCGTGCCCCTTGTCACCTGGGATCGCGAACAACTCACGCGAGCCGCCGAGATCATCTCTGTTTTCACGCCTGCCTCCGCACACCAAGACGAACTGTCAAGTTAGACATGACTGATCAATCGCCCGACGATCAACTCACACACGCTGCCCACGCCTTCTTCCCAGAGGCGACGGAGATCGCGCCTGTACCGGGTCATCCCAATCTTGTCCGGGTCGAAGCGCCGTCCGGTGAGTGGCGGGTGCGGCGCTGGCCAGCAGACGTCGCACCTGAGCGGATCCGCTTCGTACACGATCTGCTCGACGCGGCGGCAAACGGAAACCTGGCGTTTACCCCTCGACTGCACCGGGCAGCGGACGGCGCGCTGCTACGCCTCGAAGACGGTGCGTTTGACGCGACGACATGGATACCCGGTCGATCCGCCGAACGGCACCAACCCGGCGGGAGGCCGATTGGCGAGTCGCTGCATGTCCCCGCCTCTTTGACTCGGACGACCCACGAGGAACTGACCACCCGCGTCGCGACGTTGCACGAGGCGCTGATGCCGCTTAGCCGTGATGAAACCGCGCCAAGGGTCACGCTGCAGGGGATCGAACGCGCCGTGCTGGCGAATTGGCAGGCATACCGAGAACGGCTGCGACCGGTGGCCACCCGGACACCGGTCGTGCAGCGCTGGTTGCGCACCGCGGAGCGCGCGCTGCCGGCGGCTGGGCACGTCCTTTCGGGCGCGAGCTCTGCCTTTCACGAACGGCAAGTAACCGGGCACTTCGGGCTCTGGCCGGCGCACGTGATCGTGCACCGCGCCAGCGGCGAGGAACGGATCGAGGGGTTGATCGACTTCACCCAGGCGGCGATCGGTCCACCCGTGCTCGACCTGGCGCAGTTAGTGACGCGATTCTCGGGTTGGTCGGCAGATGCCATCGAGTTCGTCACCGGGGCCTATAGCGCCGTCGCCGCGCTGCCTCCCGAAGACCGGAGGCTCTTGCCTGCTGTTGCCGCCCTCGACCTCACCGCTGAGGTCGGGCGGCTCCTCACCGCCACCTACGCCACTCCCCGCCCCGATGCCTTCCCAGCGCCATCGGCGCTGCGTGCCGGCGTGGACACGCTGATGACCTCGCTCGAGGGCGCGACCGCCGCCTTGATTCGCCTGGAAGGACCCGACCGCCCGGCACGCCGGCAATGGGTTCCCGGCCGCCGAAAGCCATCTCCGTCCAAGCCAGAGCGCCGCGACCGGCCACGGAAGAATCGTTAGTCGGTCTCATGCCACCGCTTCGACCACCGCCCTCAGCGCGGCCCAGAGCAATAGGATCGCGATGACCGCAACCATCGCGGCGGCAAAAACGAGGACGAGGCTCACCATCGCCTTGCGTTCGCCGCGGGTGCGTTCTTGGCGTTCGGCGCTGGTCGGTTGCCGGCGGAGGGCCTCGCCGAAGGGGTCTGTCCCGTTCGTGTTCGGCATCGAGAAGCCGCCGACGTAGCGACTCATGATCTGGTCTTGGACGACCTGGGCCTGGATCTTCTGGTCGTACGTCCGGCGCAGGTGCGTTTTGGAGAGGGTTGTGAAGGCGTGGTTGAGGAGCTTGGCGCGCTCCTCGGCCGCCGCGCGCCGGACCGGGCTCTGCCGATCCGGGTGCGTCGCCTTCATCGCGGCTCGATAGGCGCGGGTGATCTCGCCCGTCGTCGCCTGGTAGGGCACGCCAAGCAACTGGTAGTAGTCGACCTCATCGTCGATCGTCGCGGTCGCCCGGCGGTCTCCGGCTCCGGCTGCGCTCAACGACCTCCCTCCATCGCCGCGCGACCGCGCACTGGCAGTCCATGCGACACTCCGTGACGATTGTACCCCGCGCCTAGGATCGCGCCTTCGCGGTCAAGATACGCACCGAGCCATGCACCGCAGTAGAATCGCGAAGGAAGGGCACGAGAGGGCGAATCCGCGAGCAGTCGCGGCTAGCGGCTAGCCGCTAGCAGCTAGCAGCTTAAAGGGGGCCGGTGCGATGCGCGTCGAGCTGATCTCCGTTCCATATCGGTACGACGAGTACAACGAAGGGCTGGGAGCCGGGCCGAGCGCGTTGATCGAGGCCGGCATCGCCGCACGCATCGCGCGCGCTGGCCACGAGGTCGGCGACGTCCGCACCGCACATTTGCCCGAGGAGGAGCGCGAACCGGGCCAACTCGGCGTCAACATCGGTCGCCTCGGCGCGGAAACGGCGGCGCTCGTCGCTGCCGCCCGCCGGCAAGGCGCGGCCGCGTTTGCGCTCGCCGGTGACGACACCGCCAGCATCGGCGTCGCCGCCGGGCTCGAGATGGCCCACGGCGCCGCTTCTCGCATCGGCGTCGTCTGGCTCGACGCCCACGGCGACTTCAACACGCCGGAAACCAGCTACAGCGGCATTCTGGCCGGGATGCCGGTTGCGATTCTGGCCGGTCTCGCCGCCCCGCGCTGGCGTGCCGCCGCCGGCCTCTCGGAGCCGGTGCCACCGTCTCGCATGCTCCTCGCCGGTGTGCGGGAATTGGACGACAAGGAGTCGTCGCTGCTGAAGGAACACCAGGTCTCCGTGGTCACCACCGACAAGGTTCGAGCGGGTTTGGAATTTGAGAACGCCGTCTCGCGCCTGGCTGAGCAGTCGGACGTCCTCTTGCTGCACGTCGACCTCGACGTCCTCGACCCGCACCTCGTCCCCAGCGCTTCCAC
>JBOGUE010000488.1:0-6313 GCA_050695955.1 Thermomicrobiales bacterium
CAATCTTGTCGTGCGTATGAACATCGATGCCGGGATTGACGCGGAGCAAGATGCGAACTGGCATGTCGAGCTCGGCGGTCAATTGCTCCAGCAGCGCCAACTCGTCGAAATTGTCGACCGCGATGTGTCCGACGCCCGCTCGCAGTGCCTGGCGCAGCTCACACTCTTCCTTGTTGTTGCCGTGAAACGTGATCTCGGCCGCCGGCACGCCTGCTTTCAAACCGGCGTAGAGCTCACCACCGGAAACGACATCCAATCCGAGACCTTCCTGGTGGAGCAACGCCACGATCGCGGGCGAAAGGTACGCCTTCCCCGCGTAGAAAACGCGCGACCTTGGGTATGCCGCCGCGAAGGCCGCCGTCACCCGGCGGGCACGATGCCGCAACGTCGCCTCGTCAATGACGTAGAGCGGCGTACCGAAGCGGCCCGCCAGCTCGACCATCGACATGCCACCAACAGTGAGCGCCCCGTCCTGGTTGCGTTCCGTCGTCTCTGGCCACAGCATCGGACGTCAACATCTCCTGGTTCGTCGCCGCGCGGCCCACGAGTCGTGACAAAGTGTACGTACACTCCCTCGGTCCTGCAAGCCGGTGCCTGAAGTCCGTGCCGCAAGAGCTACAGCCGCACGGTTGTTATACTTCGTGGTCGAGCCGGTGTGAGATTGCCGGTGTTCATAATGGGAAGAGACCTATGGCTGCAACCACATTGCTCACGGTCAATGACCTGGCGAAGACCTACGGGTCGGAAGAGATCTTCCACGGCGTCTCCTTTCAGGTCGCCGACCGGGAACACGTCGCGCTCGTCGGCGTCAATGGCGCCGGCAAAACGACCATTCTACGCATCATCGGCGGCATCGAGGACCAGTCGAGCGGTTCGCTCGTCTTCTCCTCGGGCTTGCGGGTAACGTATCTTCCCCAGGAGGCCCGATTCGATAGCGATCGCACCGTGCGCGAGGAATCGCGGCTCGCCTTCGCCCCAGTGCTCGCCGCCGCCGAGCGCATGCGCGAAATCGAGCATCAAATGGCGGTCGCCGCCGTCGACCTCGAACAGCTCCTGGACGAATACGACCGCCTCCAGACGCGGTTCGAAGCGCACGGCGGGTACGACGTCGAACACCTCACCGATGAGGTCTTGCACGGTCTCGGATTCTCCTTCGAGCAATTCGACCAGCCGGTCAATCAACTGAGTGGCGGGCAAAAAACTCGCATCGCACTGGCCAAGGCGTTGCTCGCCGACCCAGATCTGCTCCTGCTCGACGAGCCAACCAACCACCTCGACATCGAGATGCTCGAATGGCTGGAGGGATTCCTGCGCGGCTGGGGTGGCGCTTGCCTGGTCGTCTCCCATGACCGATATTTCCTCGACCGCGTCACAACCCGCACGCTCGAAGTCGGCTTCGGTCGCCTCGAAGACTACCCGGCGCCATACTCTCGCTATCTCAAGCTGCGCGAAGAACGCATGAGCCGGCGCTCTAAAGAATACGAGGAGCAGCAAGAATTCATCGCCCGGACCGAGGAGTTCGTCCGAAAGTACAAGGCGGGTCAGCGATCCCGCGAGGCGCGCGGCCGTCAAACTCGGCTCGAACGCTTAGAGCGAATCGAGCGCCCGCGGCAGCACCAAGAACTCAATATCAATCTCCGGCCCGCCTTCCGCAGCGGCCGCATGGTGCTCACGTCGACGCCCCTGCGGGCAGGTTACGGAGCTTCACCATCGAATGGCGCGCAAGATGACGCCGTGCTGGTCACCACGCCCGAGCTGACCATCGAGAAGGGCGACCGCGTCGCGCTCGTCGGTCCGAACGGCAGCGGCAAGACGACGCTGCTCAAGACCCTGGTGGGGGAGATTGAGCCGCTCAAAGGCCGATACCAACTCGGAACGAACGTCAAGCTTGGCTATTACGCCCAGGCGCACGAACAACTGGGACGCGAGGGGACGCCCCTCTCCGCTATTCTTCGTGCCGAGCCGATGGGCGAGGAAGCGGTCCGGACCTACCTCGGTCGCTTCCTTTTCAGCGGCGACGATGTGCATAAGCCGGTTGGTGGACTCTCGGGTGGCGAGCGCTCGCGCTTGGCGTTGGCGCTCCTGCTCCTGCAACACGCCAACTTTCTCGTCCTCGACGAGCCGACGAATCACCTCGACATCTCCGCCCGCGAGGCACTTGAAGAGATGCTCTCTGCCTTCGAAGGGACCATCCTCTTCGTCTCGCACGACCGTTACTTCATCGACCGCATTTCTACCCGTGTCTGGGCCATCCAGGATGACGGGTTCAGGATGTTCCTAGGGAACTACACCGACTACCAGCGCCAGCTCGGCCGGCGTCCGGACGCGGCGCCCAAAGCTGCCGAACCTCCTCCGCCGTCGCTCGTCGAGCAGCCGGCCAAACAGGACGGTCGCGAACGCCGTCGCGGCGCCGACGATGCCCGGGCGCAAAAGAGCCTCACCCAGGTCGAGCGCGATATTTCCCGGCTGGAAGGAAAGCTGAACGAGATCAGTGACGCGTTGACGGTCGCGAGCATCGATGAAGATGTTGACGCCGTCACCCGCCTTGGCGGCGAATACGACCGCCTGCAGAGTGATCTGGAGGGCGCGTATGCGCGGTGGGAAGAGGTGACCGCGCAGCTCGAAACGATCGCGCGGTGACGAACGGCAGCCCGCCGGCCCGGCGGCCGTTCGTCATCGGCGTCACCGGCAATATCGCCTGCGGCAAGAGCTTGGTCCTCCAGACTCTGGACGGCCTCGGCGCGCAAACGATCGACGCCGATATCGTCTACCACCGCCTGATCGAGCCCGAGCTTCCACTTTGGGAGACGCTTGTCGAGCGGTTCGGCACGAGCATCCTCGATGCCGACCGGCGCATCGACCGGCGAGCGCTCGGGGCCATCGTCTTCAGCGACGATGGCGCACTGGCGGACCTTGATCGCCTGACACATCCGGCAGTCATCGAAGCGGTAGATCGCCTCATCAGTGAGAGCACCGCCCAGGTTGTCGCCGTGGATGCGGTCAAGCTGATCGAGAGCGGCATGGATCGTTCGTGCGATCGGGTGTGGCTCGTCGTTTGTCGCCCAGAACAGCAGATCGAGCGGCTGATGGCCCGCAACAACCTGCCGTGCGAAGATGCCGAGCACCGCGTCGCCGCCCAGCCGCCACTCGATGCCAAGATCGCGCGAGCTGATCTAATCGTCGACAACAGCGGTTCGTTCGAGGCAACGCGGGAGCAGGTCAAGCGAGCCTGGCGCGAGCTGCCAATCCAATCGGGTTATTGACAAGGCGCCGCGAAACGGATACATGTCGCCACCGGCAATCGTCTCTTCAATGAAAGGGTCGATGGTGAACGAAGAGTATGAGTTCGAGGTCTATTACGACTATGGCTGACCGTACGTTTGGGGCGCGGCGGTCTGGCTGCGACATGTCAAAACGGCGCTGAACGGCAACCTGCGCGTGAACTGGCGCTGTTTCCCGCTCGAACAGGTGAACTCGCCCGAGGGACCCGAATGGAAGCTCTGGGAACAACCGCCCGAACATAGAAGTAGGGGCCGCGCTGCCTTCCACGCCGCACTCGCCGCGCGCAACCAAGGCGAGGACGCATTCGAGCGGTTCCACTTTGCGCTCCTGCAGTCCAAGCATGATGCGGGCAACGATCACGGCCAGCGAACGACCATCATGGCCGCCGCCGAGGAAGCGGACCTTGACTTAGCACGCTTCGAGCAGGACCTCGACGACCGATCTCTCCTATCGCGCATCGGCGACGATTACACCCACGGACGGGAGGAGCACGGCATCTTCGGCACGCCGACCTTCGTCTTCCCGCACGGCGAAGCGGCCTATCTGAAGATGCTCCCCGCCGCCGATCCCGGCGAGGCGTTGCCGATCTTCGAGGAATTCGTCCGCACGGTGCGTGACCGCCCGTTCATCAGCGAGTTCAAGCGCCCGAAGAAACCCGAACCGAAGGCGTAGGACGTGGACGGGAAGAGATCCTCAGACTGTTGCGATGGGCGCTCGGAGCGGTTCGGACCGTTGTGGGCATCGAACCCCACCGGGGAAAAGTTGCGACGTGGACACAATCGGAGCTTCGCGGACGGCGGGCGCTGCCCGAGTTAGCGGACGGCCCGAACCGTTCAGATCGTTATAGGGAGCGGGCGCCAACTGGTGGGATCGGTCCAATGCGGCAGTCGGACCCCGCCCTGGACTGGACTGGACTGGACTCCGGAAGTCCGGACGCAGTGACGGACGTCGGATGAATCCGGAGGGGGATCGCGGCAGCCATGCCGCTGCACCGGTGACCGGACGATTGCGGAGAAGCGTCTCGCCAAAGCCAAGCTCGCACATCGGATCAGCAAAACCGTCGAGGCTCGCGGCTGGACGCGGGACGAAGCGGCCGAGGCACTCGGAATCGACCTACTTCCGCCTTCCGCCTTCCGCCTTCCACCTTCCGCCTTCCGCTTCGCCGCCTGGCCGCCTGGCCGCCCTTGCCGCCCTCGCCGCCCTCGCCGCCCTCCGTCTTGGCACGATACTTCCTGTAATAGCGGGACCATTGACCGGACGGGCGCCGGGCGGCGTGGGTGAGAGAGGACATCGGCCATGAGCTGGTCGCTGAAGCTCCTGAGCGTGCGGGGGATCGAGATTAAGGTCCACGCGACCTTTGTTCTGATCCTGATCTGGGCGGCGTACTTCTGGGGCGACCGTGCCGGATTCGGCATGCGCGGCGCCATCTTCGGCGTGGTTGCCATCCTCCTCCTGTTCGTCTGCGTTGTGCTCCACGAACTGGGCCACAGCTTCGTCGCCCTCCACTACGGCATCGGCGTGCGCGACATCACCCTGCTACCGATCGGCGGCGTGGCCGCGCTGGAGCAGATCCCCGACAAGCCGCGCCAGGAGTTCAACATCGCCATCGCCGGGCCACTCGTAAACGTTGCCATCGCCGCCGTCCTTATCGTCGCCGGGGTCATCCTCGACGCCACCGCGATCCTCTCGCCGGACGCCATCGACGACGAGGTCCGGCAGACCGGCCTCGCCGACATGCTCACCTACATCACCACCGCCAACATCTACCTCGCCGTCTTCAATCTCATCCCCGCCTTCCCGATGGACGGCGGCCGGGTTCTGCGCGCTTTACTGGCGATGCGGATCGACTACCGCCGCGCCACCGAGATCGCCGTCATGGTCGGCCAGGGGATGGCCTTCCTCCTCGGCCTGGCCGGATTCATGCTCGGCAACTTCTTCCTGATCCTGATCGCCGTCTTCGTCTGGTTCGGCGCCAGCCAGGAGGGGCAGGCGGTCGCCCTGCGCAGCGTCCTCGGGCGGGCCCGCGTCGGCGAGGCGATGATCCGCGCCCCCCGCACCCTGTCTCCGACCGACCCGCTGACCCGCGCCGCCGAGCTGACCCTCAACTCCGCGCAATCCGACTTCCCGGTCGTCGATGAGAGCGGGCGGGTCGTCGGCCTCCTCACCGGCGAAGATGTGATCCGCGCGCTCCATCAGCAACCGGCCGCCACGATCGGCCAGGTGATGCGGACCGATTTCCCGGTGATCCCGCCGGAACTGCCGCTGGTCGAGGCCCAGGGGCGGTTCGCGGAAGGCCAGATTCGCGCTTTGCCCGTCGTCGGCATGGACCACAGACTCGTCGGCCTGCTGACCGTGGTCGACATCTCCGAGGCGTATCGCCTACTCTCGGCGCGGCCGGCTTTGGCACGCGCGCACCAGTCGCCGCCCGGCGGGTCGGTTTCTTCCTGACCGGCGCGGTATCGTTAAGGGGCGACCGACGGCGAGCAGTGGTGCCCGCCGTCCCGCAACGGAGGAGGCACATCATGAGCGACGAAACGACCAGCCAAGGCACAAGCGACAGCCCAAGTCCAGGTCCAAGTCCAAGCCCGGATGAAAGCCCGTCCAGCCAGATTCAGCCGTACCAGGCGTCCGAACAGGGGCAGGGAACCGGCGGGGCGGAGAAGGAGGAGCGCGAGACCCGCGAGGCGCTCGACGACCTCAAATCCGCCCTCGCTCAGCTTGCCACGGCCGCGACCAAGATCGGCCACATCGCCCAGGTCAAGGTCCGTGAGGAGTGGAAGACGACCAAGCCCGAGCTGCAAAAGACGATCGAGGAGATGAAGCGCGGCGTCGAATCGGCGGCCACCCGCGCCAGCTCTACCCTCGACAACCTCGCCAAGAAGGTGGATAAGCCTGGCGCCGACCAAGCGCGGGCCGACGCCCCGGCGGACGCACCCACGCCACCGTCCGCGCAACCTGAGCAGCAGCGGACCGACCAACCGCCGAGCAGCTTCTAGCGGCAAACCGTAGCGCTCACATCACCCGTCATTCC